>DMBV01000089.1 GCA_003445975.1 Bacteroidales bacterium | reverse complement strand
GCATAAACCGCAAAACTAGCCAACCAATGTTCTCCGGCATAATCGCCACTGGCAATATTTGGAAGTGCATCGTTTAAATGTTTCAGCGCAATAGAAGTAAACACACTTTTCTTTTTATTTGATTTTGGCAACTGATTGGCTATTCCCAACATACACCATGCTCTACTTAAATTTAATCCATCCAAATGCACCAATTGCAAATCGCTTCTGTCGCTTACAATGGCCGGGTTTAATAAATTTTCAGGAATTTGAGGCAAAAAAGCATCCAGCCATTTTTCGTATTCTTTTGGATTCAAAATACGATGCATCAAATCGGCCTCGAGCAAAGAAGGCGAAAAAAAATCGCTTCCATTCGGTTCCAAATAGGCAGGGTAATTTTTGTCGTCGAAATAATACTCCCTGCTTCGTTTTATCAGTATATTTTTAAAGGCCGTATCTTTGGTAAGTTCGGCATAATCGTAGGCAAATCCCAATGCAAAAGCGGTATTTGGATGAACTCCGGTGCGTATTGGATAGGTCTGTTTTGGCAAAAAACTTATCAAACTGCTTTTTAAATGATCAACCAAGGGTTGTAAATTCGTTTTCCACTGTTTTGCCTGTGGATTGTCCCAAGTCTCCAGTTCGTTGGCCAGTTGAAAAATCCATGCCCAACCATAGGTTCGCTCGTATGAAGAATGCAAAGGTTGTTTGAAATAGGCAACTTCGTCCAAAATATTTTGAGCATTCATGTTTTGATCCAAAGCCTGCCGAATAGCTTCTGCATTCTTCATTTCAGGAAATAGTTTGAGCAATTTCACCAACATCCAATGACCGTGAACAGACGAATGCCAGTCGAAACAACCGTAAAAAGCCGGATGCAAATCCATTGGAGCACGTACCTGAGTTGAATCCACAATTACATGTCCCAGACTATTTGGATATTCGGTTTGAATACAATGAAAAGCCAATGAAGCCAAATGCTCAGCACCGAATTGAGTTAACTGCAAGCGATTGTTTTCGTTTAAAACATACATTTCTTGTGCCTGAAGTGCCAAGCTCATAATTAAAATGTTTAGGATAAGAATTATTTTCTTCATGGTTTAATAGGTTTGTTGTTTCTAAAATTTAAAATATCAATACGGATCCACATCAATAATCAAGCGAACCGAAGTATATACGCTTAAATTGCGAAATTGCTCTACACAGTTTTTTACTTGAATTTTCATTTGCTGGTTGGATTGCGCTTTTGGCAATTTCAATAAAGTGTCTTTAACAAACAATCCTCTCACTTTTGAAACCATGGGATATTCCGGACCTAAAACAGCTTTATCAAATTGATTTCTCAATAGATTGGTAAACGCTGATGCAGCATCATTTAGTAAATGAAAATCTTGGTGTTTCAAACTGAATTTTATCAATCTATAAAAAGGCGGATAATGAAAGGTGCTTCTTTCCAAGATCTGACTTTCGTACATTTCAATGTAATTGGCATCCATAACCGAACCGATAACGGAATGATGAGGACTAAACGTTTGGATAATTACTTTCCCGGTTCGGTTTTTGCGGCCGGCTCTACCACTCACCTGAACCAGCATTTGAAAGCTGCGCTCAAAAGCACGAAAATCAGGAAAGTTGAGCATATTGTCAGCGTTCAAAACGCCCACAACACCCACGTTATCAAAGTCCAAACCTTTGGTAACCATTTGTGTGCCAATCAGAATATCAATATTTTTCTCCTCAAAATCGTTAAAAATTTGCTCATAGGCATATTTGGAACGAGTAGTATCCAAATCCATTCTTTTGATACGGGCTTTTGGAAGAATGATGGCCAAATCTTCTTCCAGTTTTTCGGTTCCAAAACCATGCATTCTAATTTCGTGGCTATGGCAGGAACCACATTCAGTGGGAACGGCAGTAGAATATCCGCAAATATGACATTTTAATCGATTGTGCTGTTTGTGATAAACCAAACTGATATCGCAGTTTACACATTCGGGAATCCAATTACACACATCGCATTCCAAACGAGGCGCAAAACCTCTTCTGTTTTGAAACAAAATGACCTGCTCTTTGTTTTCGAGTGCTTTTTCGATGTGATTGAGCAAAAAAGAAGAAAAATGCGAACGCATCAGTTTTCGGCGTGTTTCTACTTTGATATCGGCTACCAACACTTCGGGCAAGCTGCTTTCGCCATAGCGTGTTGTCAATTGTACGAAGCCGTATTTTCCACTTCGCGCATTGAAATACGTTTCTACCGAAGGAGTTGCCGAACCTAAAACAACTTTTGCTCCATGGATTTTCGCCAACAAAAGTGCTGCATCACGCGCATGATAACGTGGCGCAGGATCTTGTTGTTTGTAGGATGTATCGTGTTCTTCGTCCACAATGATAAGTCCCAGATTTTCGTAAGGCAAAAAAAGTCCCGAGCGTGCAGAAAGAATGATTTCGTACGATTCCGAAAGAGAAGATTCTTTTCCGAGCACTTTGTTCCAGATTTCTACTTGTTCGTTCTGATTGTAACGCGAATGATAAACACCTACCCGTTTGCCAAAATATTGATTTAAACGATTGATAATCTGTACAGTGAGTGCTATTTCGGGCAACAGATAGAGCACTTGCTTTCCTCTTTGGAGCGTTTCGTTGATGAGTTTGATATAAATTTCTGTTTTGCCGCTTCCGGTTATTCCGTGCAAAAGGCAACACTCTTTTTCAATCAAAGATTCTTTTATCTGCTCATAAGCCAAACGCTGATCTTCGCTAAACAAAATACTCGAAATGTCTTTAACAGCATTTACATCCATCAACCTGCTTTCTTTTTTTATTAGGCTTTGGAAAATACCTTTCTTTTCGAGCGCGGCAAATGCAGCAGCAGCATTTTCTACTTGTTTGAAGAGGAGCGATTTTTTTACTTCCAAAAATTTTTTTCCACCCGAAAATCCAATAGAAAGATAAGCCATCAATACTTCTACTTGTTTATAGGCGCGCTTTTCCAACTGATCAAACAAAGCTTTCAATGCTTCTTCTTGCTGAAAATCGGCATGAAGAACAACATAAGTTTCAAATTTCGGACTGTATTTTTCGTTCAGTTCTTCTTCCATCAAAACCACTCTTTTTTCGATGAGCGTTTTGATAAGCGGATAAATCTTCTTTTGCTCTACGATATTTTCAACATCACTCAAACTCAGACTGTTTTGCAATTCCAATGCTTCAACAATCAAATATTCCTTGTCGTTCAGATTGGAATAATCGCCGGCAAATTCGGGATGCAAAACCAATTTGGATTCGCTGCTCAGTTTTAAAGCCGATGGCAAAGCGGCATTCATCACTTCGCCCAATGTACTCATATAATAATCGGCTATCCATTCCCAAAAAAGAAATTGCTTTTCGTTTACAATTGGTTTTTCGTCGAGAACGGCCAAAACATATTTTGGAATGAAATTTTTAGGCGGGTTTTCGTGAATAGTCCGAATCAAAGCCGCATACACTTTCTTTTTACCAAACTGAACCACCACGCGTTTTCCAACTTCGGCTACCTCATTCAGTTCAAAAGGAATGCGGTAAGTAAACGGGCCTTCTATAGGAAGTGGGAAAATGAGTTCAGCAAAACGAGTGATTCGATCCATATATTTTTAATCAGAAACAAAGATATAAATTAATGAAGATTTCGGGCTTCGAAGGAAAACCGTTTATCGACAAAATGTTAAGAATTTTTGCGCGTCCTCTGCTCAAACAATCTTCTTCTTCAATAAAAAAAATTACTTTTGATTAAAAAATTGAGAACTCATGATTAAATGGTTTTTTCAACATCAATGGAAACAGGAAACACGTTCTAGTATTTGGCAAAAAAATGTAGCCATGAATATCCTTATTGGATTTTTTATGCTTATTATGCTGATGTATTTGATCACATTGGGCGTTTTCTTAGAAAAAATATTGGAGAGTGTAGCAAAAAATGTTCCGGCAGAAATTAGCATCGCCAAAATATTTATTTACTACGCCCTGTTTTCTTTCATTGCGCGCTTTTTGCTACAAAGCCTTCCTGCAATGGAAATTGTCCCTTATTTGCATTTACGTATTAAGCGCAGTGCCATTGGTTGGTTTATGCTTTTCAAATCGCTGACCAGTTTTTTTAATTTTATGCCCATTTTTCTTTTCCTTCCCTTTGCTTTGGGTTATATGACGGATGTTTTTGGCGGCTTTCAGGCATTTGTTTGGTTTGCAAGTATTTTTTTCTTCGATCTTACCATCAACTTCAAACTTATCTATTTCAAACGAAAATTTACACTCAATCCAAAATTCATTTTACTATTTATCTTTGGCTTGGCCCTGGTTTTTGCCTTAGACAAATACGAAATCTTTTCGATTTCAAACATTTCGCTTTGGTATTTCAATCAGCTTCATAATCAATGGTTATGGGT
>DMBV01000026.1 GCA_003445975.1 Bacteroidales bacterium | reverse complement strand
AGGTTTCCATCGATAACATCCACATCAAAATTTAGTTCCAAGGCAGCCATTCCGGCTCGTTCCAAAATATTGAAATTGTCTAAGATTTTGTTGTTTTCGAGATAAACACTGAAGATACCCGTTTCCATCGATTCCACTTCTGTCAATCTTTCAGCAAAAAACAACTTTACATGGTAAGTTCCCTGAGTTGGTAATGGAAGAGCAAATTGCATTTCAACGCCTTCGGCTCCATCGTAACGATAGGGGCCAAAGAGCTCGTTTGGAGCCGAAGTAGTGTTTTCGCCTTTGAAAAACCAACTACCGGTTCTGAGAAAATGTGTGGTTCCAAAGAGTGCTTCTCTATCGGTATCGGCTTGCCAATTCATGATTGTATCAATAATTTCCGGTCCGCCAAAATTGACTCTATAAAGCAATCTGCCTTCAAACAGCGTTGTTGGCAAAACATTTAAATTCAGGATTTTGTTTGTTGGCGAACCATAATAATCGTCGGCTGTAAGGATGATTTGAAAAGTTCCTTCATTTTCCAATTTTGGTTGAATATCGAGATATACTTGCTCGTTTTCGTAGAGAAGATGAACAAAAGAGAGGGAAGAGCTTAGCGAATAATGAATGCTATCGCCATCAGCATCAAAAGCCGTGATTGGGATTCTTGCTTTTTCCGTTGCTTCCATCGTAAAGCTCTCCGCAAAATTCAATACGGGGTTTTGATTGTTCGGATCTTTAATGGCGATACGAACAGCCTGTCTGGCATAAGATTTATGACTTTCGTCGAATGCGAAAATGCCAATTTCGTAAACTCCAACATCTTCTATTGTTGGAGTGATTGTTAAATTTGCCTTGCCCGATTCAATTTCCATTAGGTGCATAAAAGAAGGTAAATTTTCGGATTCAAAATGAAGCACATCACCATCCAATACCGTTGCACTCAGCGAAACGGTAAGGCTTTCGTTATTTAAAATTAATACATTCTCTATTGGGCTGAGTATGGGACTAAAGTTGAGCGATTGTGACAATCCGGGAATCGGTCCCATGGAGTGATAAATTGCAGGATTTTCGGGAGCTTGATCGAAAATGCCATTTTCGAGGCTGTAATTGAAATTTTCTATTGGAAGAAGTTGATTGTTTTCCAAAACAATCTCGCCCGAAGTAACAACCGAATTTTTAAAAAACAGAAAATCGTTGTCGTAGTTATTGTTTCGAATGAAGAGATTGTTGTATTCGTTTAAGTTTTCGATTATCCGCTCGTTGTTGATTGTGCTTAGAAAATTTTCCTCAATTTGTATGGGCGAAAAGGGGATACTCGTATAGCGATTGTCGATAAAAATGCCTTTGGTGTTTTGGACAAAATTATTTTTCAGATTGATATCACCGTTGCCAAGCAGAATGATTCCATAGGCTTTTGAATTAATTATCACGTTGTTGTAAACATTGCCGATCGTATTTACGCCCAATTGCAGACTATTATTTTGAGTTGGCAAATCTTCTATGCCTGAGTTGAGCAAGATGTTGTTGTATATTTCGATATCATCAACACTATTTGCCAATTGAATAGATTCGCGCAACGTATTGTTTACTACGTTGTTGAATATTCGCACATGTTTGAATTCCATTCCGGGAGCTACTGTTTCGCCAATGTACATACCTTCAGCCAAATCGTGAATATAATTGTCGTGAATGCTTAAATTTTTGAAAATTGGATAGGGAAAAGGTGGATTTCCAATAAAATCTTTCTTGGCATAAATACCAAAAAAAGTGGTTCCGGTTCCTTCTATCTCTATGCGTTCGGCTTCCACATCGCTGCTATTTTGTTCAAAGCTCAATCCGCTTGTTCTTCCTTGAAGTTTAAATCCATAGCGAAAGTTTTGATCGCCTGTCCCAGTTACTTTTATGAATTTGCAATCGACAAAGCGCATTGCACCCCATTCGATGGTGTTGATATGCACTTGGCCGCCTTCGTTGATAAATACAATCGGATTGTCTTCATTTCCTTCAAAACCTTTGAATTGCAATGTTTTAACTCTATCTGCTTTTATCTTTATTGTATCTCCGCCAATTGGTTTTGGAGTGAGGCTTGTTGCTAAAACATAAGTACTGCTGGCTTCTATGTAAAAAGTGTTTTGTGCTTGAACAAAATGAGAACCAATGACGAAACTCAGTGTAGATAGAATTAGAAGGATAGTATTTGATTTGAGCATGATTTCAATTTGTGTTTCCTTTTTCAGTGAAGAGACTAAGTTAGTTTCATTTTTGTATTTGAATACGTACAATAGGCAAAAAAGATTTTGGAAATTATTAAGTGTAGTCTAAAGCGTACATTTTGTGGAAATATACTGCCGAATTGTAAATTTAGATGTTTTGATTCAAAAATGACTCAATCGTCTATAGCTAGATTTCAATTTCTGTATTTGTCGAGTTTGGGAGTACATAAATCGATCATTTTTCGTTATTTTGCAAAAAAAATATATTTGAGTGATTGTCTAAAATATCTCTAACGCTTAATAATCGCAAATGATGAAGTCTATAAAAATTATCGGAGTGAGTGTAGTGTTTGTATTGGCCATTTTGCTAATACTGCCTTTTGTTTTCAAAGGGAAATTGGTGGAAATAGCCAAAAAAGAGATTAATAGAAATGTGAATGCTCGTGTCGAATTTTCAGATGCCAGTTTGAGTCTTTTCCGAAGTTTTCCAGATTTTCGTATGGATTTGGAAGGACTGCAAATTATTGGGAAAGACAAATTTGCATTGGATACTTTAGTGGCCATGGACGCCTTGTCGCTCGATATTGATCTGATGAGTGTTTTTCGTGGTGCTCCTTACGAAATCAAAAAAATAGTGTTGAACAAACCACATATCAAGTTGCTTACGCTTGCGGATGGGTCGGTAAATTACGATATAGCCATGCCTGATACTGCCGAAACCAATTTGGACTCCGAAGATGCTTCCGAACCATTCACCATCAGCATGAAATCCATTTTAATTCGAAATGGAAAATTGGTGTACGACGACCAATCGCTCAACTTTAGTATGCTTGTGGACGAAGTGGCAGGAAGTGTAAGTGGAGACTTTTCGGCCGATTTGGCTGAGCTGCAATTGGAGCTCAATTCCAACAGTTTAAACATGACTTATGAAGAGTTCGACTATTTATCAAATGTCAAAACCAAGTTCAGTTCCTTGCTTATAGCCGACATGACAACAAGCACCTATACGCTCAAAAAAACAGAAGCTATTCTAAATCAGCTTGTTGTTGGTTTCGAAGGTAGTTTTGTTTTGGGCGAAGTGGATTATTTGATGGATTTTAGTTTCAAATCGAAAGACAGCAATTTTAAAAACCTATTGTCATTGATGCCGGTGCTCTACGCTCGCCAATTTGAGAAATTAAAAACAGAAGGCGCCTTTGATTTGAAAGGAAGTGTGAAAGGTGTTTACAACGATACTTCTATGCCGGGATTTGCCATCGATTTAAAAGTAGAGAATGCCTCGGTTCGTTATCCCGATTTGCCTAAAAGCATCGAAAATATCTATGTTTCGTTGAATATTGATAATAAATCCGGCATTGTTGATGAAACAACGATCGACCTAAGTCGATTTCAAATGAAAATAGCCGGAAATCCTTTGTTGGCAACGCTTAAACTTAAAACGCCCATTAGTAATCCCGATTTCGAAGCCAGGCTGAAAGGGAAAATTGATTTCGGTAGTTTGGCCGACGTGATTCCACTGGAAAAAGAAGAATCGTTGAAAGGAAATATGGATTTTGATTTGAGCGTAAAAGCCAAAATGTCGGACATCGATCAAAAACGCTACAATCAAATTGCGGCCAAAGGCTCATTTGTGGCCCAAGGGCTTGAATTTAATTCTTCGCTCTACGCACTTCCTATCAAAGTGAAAGAGATGAAAATGACACTTGATCCCGCTACGGTTGAATTGCCAATATTGAATTTGCAGTTGGGAAAGAGCGATTTTGATGTCAACGGAAAAATAAGCGATTTTTTGCCTTATTATCTGAGTGATGGAGTTTTGAAAGGAATGCTTCATTTGAATTCCGAGCTGATCGACGCGAGCGAATTATTGGCCGCTATGCCAGCAGATACAAATGCGAAGATTCAATCGGATAGTTCCAAAATTTCGCTCCATTTGCCCGAAAGAATAGAACTCAATTTTTTGGCAAAAGCCGAAAAACTACTTTATGAAAACTATGAATTGAATCAAGTAAATGCAAACATCCATTTTCAAGATCAGACTGTTCGCCTCAATCCGCTCAATGCCAATTTGATTGGTGGCAGCATGCAAATGGAAGGATTTTTTGATGGGGGAAGACAAGAAGTTCATCCATTTGATTTTGATTTCAAAATAAAGGATTTCGATATTTTCGAGTCGTATAAAACCATTGGATTGTTTCAGAAAGCAGTGCCTATTGCCGAAAAAACGAAAGGCAAATTTTCGACCGCATTTCGCCTGAAAGGCCAAATGGACAACGAAACCAATTTGATTTATGAAAGCTTGGTGGGCGGAGGAGTTCTTCAAACATCCCAAATCTCCATCGAAAATGTAAAAACAATGGAACAACTGGCAAAATTGTTGGGAAATGAAAAATACAGCCGACTCGTTACCGACGGTTTGAATCTGTCGTTTGAAATACTAAATGGCAAAGTGTATCAAAAACCTTTTAAAATAAATTATGCCGATTCGGATATGAGCATTGGCGGAAATATTGGTTTCGACCAAAGCTTGGATTATGACTTGATTTTGCAGGTTCCTTANNGAGGCCAAAAAGCAAGGCGATGCTTTGATAGCCGAAGCCGAAATGGCTGCTCAAAAAATGCATGAAGAAGCTGTAAAGGCGGCCGAATTGGCCAAAGCAGAAGCCAATAAGCAAGCCGATCGTTTGGTTGAAGAAGCCAGCAAAAATGGAATGGTTGCTGCATTGGCAGCCAAAGAAGTTACCAAAAAAGTACGCCTAGAAGGAGAAAAGACAGCCAATAAACTCATTCAGGAAGCGGACAACAAAGCAAACAACTTAGTTAAACAGGCGCAACAAAAGGCCGACGAACTTCTTTTGAAAGCGCGCGACAATGCGGAAAAAATATAATTGAATTTGAAGTGAAATCGCTCCATTTGTGATGAAAAACATTTTCTAAGAGCTTGCTTCGTTTTGTCTTTTTGCAACGAATGGAATCGGAAATATGAAAAACGCGCTAAAACATTTTTTTTCGTTTATTCTACCGATCACGGGGATCGACAATTTTAGTCATCACCATAGCCACATTCTCACCAATCTGCTGCCACAAAATTTGCAGCTCTTACGAGAGAAAGAGTTGGTGTAGTTGGTGGGAGGGATACCTTCCTTCTGTAATTAATTTGGTTTTTAAAGCACTCCAGTATTTATGTGGGCGTGGGCTTTTGGTCAGAATTTCAACCACATCAATAACCGAAAAAAACCATTGTTCTTCCTTCTCGTCCCAATGACTGCGGATTTGCTTTTGTTCAAATGATTTTATGCCGCTCATCGTTGTAATTATAAAAATTATCAGACACTACTAAATTCAAAATTCCCACCAAACTCCTCGCTGGGTGCTGCGCACTGCTCAGAGTTCTATTTATTAACGCCTATTGTTCTATTTCTCATCTTCCAAAAGTCTCAGCTGTTGAAGCAATAAGCCTCTTGTTTCAGTGTTGGTTTCTTTCTTTAGTCTTTTATTTATCTCTAAAAAATTGGCCTTTGTTTTCTCGAAGCGCTTTGATTTTTCGAAATCTGAAAGCCAGTCTCTAAATACACTAAGCTCCGTTTGATTTTTTGAATAAGTCAAATAATTAGTGAATTCGAGCATGTCAAAATTTGAATATTCATATTTATCTATCGGGATTCTTGGTCTGTCGAAGAATTTATCAAATAAATAAGAGTTAGAAAAGTAAGTTTTTATGGCTTTTGATTCAGCGTCTTTAATCTTGTCATTATTAAAGAGGATAATTGTCCACTCGAAAAGAAATATTGGACTACCAATGTCGTCTGGAAAATTCTTGTCAAACCACCTTGTGTAATTAAGCCCGCCTTTATAATCCTGAATTTTTATATAAAGTTCCAGAGGTGCATATCTAAGACCACGACCATCATGAAAACCACCATAAATTCGTTTTTCTTCTGTCAGAGCGGAACGAATCTTTTTGATTTTTGTCTGAATTCTTTCTATCTGTTTTGGTGTCATGCTTAAAATTTCAAATTCTCATGTTTTGTAGGCTGCAAATGCAATTGGCGTTAACGTCAATCCACCGCAAATGGCGGGGCAAGCCGTCTGATAACCTCCGTTATAATCCGGTTTTGCAAATAATTGAAGCCTAAAATTAGCAAATATTTT
>DMBV01000138.1 GCA_003445975.1 Bacteroidales bacterium | reverse complement strand
AGCTCATTGGAAGTTCCTTTCAACATGCCATCTTTGGATATATCGGTACAAATGGCATAACGAATTCCTTCTTTTTCGTAGGCTTGAATATAGTTGAGCACATCAACTTCTGAACTCTTTTGCCATCCATGTGTGGCTATTTTCCGATTTAGATAATCGGCTCCTAGAATAATTTTATCGCTTCCGTATGTCTCAATCCAGTAGCGAAATAATTCGGGATTATTGGCAGCAATGCTTCCGCCGGTAATTTGATTTGCTCCGCTTTCGAAAGCGATTCTTAAATCGTTGTCCGATCTTAATCCTCCGCCAAAATCAATCTTCAATTTTGTTTTTGAAGCAATCGATTCAAGGATTTTATAATGGACGATTTTGTTTGATTTTGCACCGTCCAAATCGACCAGATGAAGGTATTGAATGCCGCTATCCTCAAAGGCTTTGGCTGTTTCGAGCGGATTTTCGCTGTATATTTTCATCGTACTGTAATCGCCTTTGCTAAGTCGAACGCATTTGCCGGCGATGATATCTATGGCGGGGATTATTCTCATAAAGCTAAGAAATTTTTAAGTATTTGAGCTCCCACATCCGCCGATTTTTCGGGGTGAAACTGGGTGGCGAAAAAATTATTTTGTTGCATAGCAGCACTAAAAGGCTGAATATAATTGCACGTAGCAATCGTTTGGGCATTTATTTCGGCAAAATAACTGTGAACAAAATAGACATCGCTCTTTGGAAAAATGCCCTCAAAAAGCGGATTTCTGATGTTTTCTATCGTATTCCAGCCAATATGTGGAACTTTTTCGTTTCGGGGGAATTTTTTTACATTGGTATGGAATATTCCAAGGCAGTTCGTATTTCCTTCTTCACTAAAATCACACATCAATTGCAAACCTAAGCAGATTCCCAAAAAAGGCTTTTTTATCGAAAGAATGACTTTGTCCAGCTCTTTTTCTCTTAAATACTTCATGGCCGATGAGGCTTCGCCAACACCGGGAAAAATTACTTTCTCGGCCTTTAGAATTTCATGTTTATCGTCTGTAATAATACTCTGATATCCAAGACGAGTCAGTGCATTTTGTACCGAAGCAATGTTTCCTGCATTGTATTTGATTATGGCGATCATAAACTTCCTTTTGTGCTAGGGATTGAAATTTCATTTGTCTTGTTTACAGCCATTTTTAATGCTCTTGCAAAGGCTTTGAAAATGGCTTCTATTTTGTGGTGTTCGTTTTCGCCTTCCGCTTTGATATTCAAATTGCATTTGGCTGCATCGCTGAACGATTTAAAAAAATGCATGAACATTTCCGTGGGCATTTCACCTATTTTTTCTCGCTTAAAGGCGGTATCCCAAACCAGCCAAGATCTTCCTCCAAAGTCGATAGCAACTTGTGCCAAACTATCGTCCATTGGCAAAAGAAACCCATAGCGTTCGATGCCTTTTTTGCTTCCAAGAGCTTGCCTAAAAGCTTGTCCCAGACAGATAGAAACATCTTCGATGCTGTGATGTTCGTCGATATTCAAATCACCTTGTATGCGAATATCTAAATCAATATTTCCGTGCTTTGCAATTTGTTCCAGCATGTGATCGAAAAAGCCTAAGCCGGTTGAAATACTGCTTTTTCCCGAACCATCCAGATTTAATGCAATGCGGATATCGGTTTCGTTGGTTTTGCGTACGATGATTGCACTTCTTGGCTCATTTTTAAGAAATTGATAGATTTTCTCCCACTTTTTGGTGGACAATACAGCATTGGCGGTTTCGGTATCACCCAAATAGATTCCCTTACTTCCTAAATTTTTGGCCAGTTGCATATCGCTTGTTCTATCACCAATCACAAAGGAATTGGCTAAATCGTACTCACCAAAAATGTATTTGTTTAGCATTCCGGTATTCGGTTTTCGGTTTGGTGAGTTCTCGTCGGGAAAACTGCGATCGATAAAAATATCGGAGAATTCAATTCCTTCATTTTTAAAAGCTTGAATGATTTTATTTTGTGCAGGCCAAAAATTTTCTTCGGGAAAAGAGGCACTTCCTAATCCATCCTGATTGCTCACCATCACGAGTTCATAATCCAGTTCTTTCCGAATTCGGGAAAGGAATTGAAATACTTCCGGATAAAATTCGAGTTTTTCTAGACTGTCTAATTGGAAATCAATGGGCGGTTCCACTACCAAGGTGCCATCGCGGTCGATAAATAGTATTTTTTTCATAAAGATATTTTTTTGAGTGCGCTTAAAAGTTGAGCATTTTCCTGAGCTGTTCCAATAGTGATGCGGATACAATTCTGAATGATCGTGTTACGATTTCTGATAATGACTTTTTGCTTTACCAATTCCCTGTATATTTTGTCGGCATCAGCCACTTCGAGCAAAAGGAAATTGGCATCCGATGGATAGATTTTTGTCACCAATTCCAATTGAGACAAAGCAGTAATTAATTTTTCTTTTTCTTCCAAAATGCTTTCTATATTTTTTTCGAATTCGGCTCTGTTTTGCATTGCTGTAAGGGCGGCCTTTTGGTTGAGTTCGCTCACATTGTAGGGCGCTTTTACTTTGTTGAATAATTGGATGATTTCTTTGCTGGCGTAAGCTGTTCCGATGCGCGCAGCAGCCAAGCCCCAAGCTTTGCTAAAAGTTTGGCTAACAATGAGATTTGGATATTTTGCAAGCAATGCAATCCATGATTTGGAAGACGAAAAATCGATGTAGGCTTCGTCGATAAAAACAATTCCATTAAAATTTTCGAGCAAATAATGTATTTCTTTCGTGGCAATCGAATTGCCCGAAGGGTTGTTTGGGGAGCAAACGAAGATCAGCTTCAGCTTGCTGTCCGTCAGAAAATTTTCTGTTCTATTCAGTTCTATCTGAAATTCTTCGTTCAAGGGAATCTGAATCAAATCAACGGCATTTATGGCTGCTGCCACTTCATACATTCCATAAGTGGGCGAAAAGCTAAGTGCTTTATCTACTGCCGGACTGCAGAAAATACGAAAAACCAGGTCGATGACTTCGTCGCTGCCGTTGCCGATAAATATATTTTCAATCGAAACATTTTTCAGTTGAGCCAGCTTTTGTTTCAATTCCGTTTGAAAAGGATCGGGATAGCGATTGAGCTGGCCAAAGGGATTTTCGTTGGCATCCAAGAAGATTCCTTCTTTGCCGGTAAACTCTTCTCTTGCACTCGAATAAGGTTTTAGTGCAAGGATATTTGGTCGGATGATAGTTTCTAGTTTAAACATTTTCTAAGAATTTTAATCGGATACTCACGGCATTTTTATGCGCTTCTAAACCTTCGGCTGCGGCCATCAGCTCGATGGCTGAGCCAATGTTTTTCAAGCCTTCTTTACTAAGTTGTTGAAAGCTTATTTTCTTTACAAAGCTGTCGAGCGAAACGCCGCTATAGCTTTTTGCATAGCCATTTGTTGGTAGAGTGTGGTTGGTTCCACTGGCGTAATCGCCGGCACTTTCGCAGCTATAATTTCCCAAAAAAACGGAACCGGCATTGGTTATTTTATCGGCAAAATTTAAAGCGTCTTTCACGGCAAGTATTAAATGCTCAGGAGCATATTCGTTGCTAAATGCTATACATTCCTCCAGATTTTCGAATAATATAAATAAGCAATTGTTCAATGCTTTTCGGGCGATTTCTTTTCGGGGAATAAGCTCCAATTGATCTTCTAATTCTCGCATTGTACGATCAATAATCGCTTTGCTGTTGGACAATAGAATCGTTTGACTATCGGAGCCATGCTCTGCTTGAGAAAGTAAATCGGCCGCCAAAAATGGTGCATAGCTTGATTTATCTGCAATAATCAAAACTTCGCTTGGGCCGGCGGGCATGTCGATAGCAATTCCATTTTGCTGCACCAATTCTTTGGCTTTGGTTACAAACTGATTGCCAGGACCAAATATTTTATATACTTGTGGAATACTTTCGGTGCCGTAGGCCATGGCTGCGATGGCTTGGGCTCCTCCAACTTTAAAAACTTTGTTTATACCAATCAGTTTCGCTGTGTATAGGATGGCCGGATTTATATTTCCATTTTTGTTTGGTGGCGTACAAAGTACAATTTCTTTGCAGCCCGCCAATTTTGCGGGAATTCCCAACATCAACAGAGTAGAAAAAAGAGGTGCTGTTCCGCCGGGAATATACAAACCCACTTTTTCGATCGCAATACTTTTTCTCCAGCAAACGATTCCTTTACTGGTTTCTATCGGTTTTATTTTTTCTTTTTGTGCTTGGTGAAATTTTTTGATGTTTCGTTTGGCTAGTTTGATGGCCGACTTCAATTCGGCAGGAATTTGTTTTGAGGCAGCCACCAATTCAGGATTACTCACCAATAATTGAGTTGTTCTCACTTGGTCGAATTGTTCGGTAAATCGAAAGAGCGCAAAATCTTTATTCGTTTTCACTTCCTCTAGAATTTGTTTCACAAGAGGTTCCAAGGTTTTATTTTCGAGCAGTGGGCGCTTGGTCAAAGCCGCCCAATCGTCGGGTTTTGGGTATTTTATTATTTTCATTACAATACAATTTTGTCGATAGGAATAATTAAAATCCCTTCCGCGCCGGCGTTTTTCAATTCATCAATCACATTCCAGAATTTATCTTCTTCTATCACCGAGTGAAGCGAACTCCAGCCTTTTTCTGCCAAAGGCAGTATTGTCGGACTTTTCAATCCGGGAAGTATGGAGCAAACCTTGTCGATTTTAGAATTTGGAACATTCAACAAGACGTATTTTCTATTTTTGGCTCTCAAAACGGCTTGGATTCGAAAACGTAGTTTGTCTAAAATAGCTTCTTTGGGGCTACTTAATGTCAATGATTTGGCGAGTACAGCTTCCGATTTTAGAATTATTTCCGTTTCGCGCAAGCCATTTTTAAACAAAGTGCTTCCGGAACTTACAATATCACAAATCCCATCGGCCAATCCAATATTTGGAGCGATTTCGACGGAACCCGAAATAACGTGAATCTCCGCTTTGATTTTCTTTTTATTTAAGAAAGTTTGAAGCGTAAAAGGATAGGAGGTGGCAATTTTTTTACCTTCAAAATAAGCGAGCTCATCGGTTTCTATTTCTTTGGGAACCGCCAATGAAACGCGGCATTTGGAAAACCCGAGTTTTTCGATTATTTCTACTTTTTTTTGTTTTTCGATCAGGATATTTTCTCCAAGTATGGCAATGTCAACCACGCCATCTTCCAAGTATTGGGGAATATCCGAATTGCGTAAATATAGAATTTCCATTGGAAAATTGGGAACCGAAACTTTTAGCTGATCTTTGCCATTTTCGATGGCTATTCCACAATCTTTTAACAGCCGTAAGGAATCTTCGTGTAAGCGTCCGCTTTTTTGAATTGCAATTTTTAGTTTACTCATTTTGTTTTTTGTTTATGACTGAGTAAACCGAATGGGAAAGAAAAACCCCCAACTGATTTACTCAGTCGGGGGTTTTTGATATTTTTTAATTACATATCACTACCACATCGCCTGAGCGTTTAGAGGATGATGATGATGTAATTGAATACGATACATTTTATCTATTTTGAACGGCAAAGATAGAAGGTTTTTTCATTCAAACAGATTTTATCAAAATTTTACTTTATGTGGAAGATTCAACCAGGAGAAACAATGTGGCGATAAGCCTCAAGAGCACGTTGGCGTGCAAATTTATGCTCCACCATTGGCTGACAATAAGCCGTAGTTCCATATTCGGGAATCCATTTTTTTATGTATTTTAGTTCTTTATCGAATTTTTTGAGTTGTTCTGTTGGGTTAAAGATGCGGAAATAGGGTGCTGCATCGCAGCCTGTTCCGGCTGCCCATTGCCAGTTTCCGTTGTTCGATGCCAATTCAAAATCGAGCAGTTTATCAGCAAAATAAGCTTCGCCCAAACGCCAATCGATTAAAAGATGCTTGACCAAAAAACTAGCCGTAATCATTCTCACGCGGTTGTGCATATAGCCAGTTTGGTTTAATTGGCGCATTCCGGCATCTACCAGTGGAAATCCTGTTTTTCCTTCTTGCCATTTTTTAAATTCGTCCGGATTATTTCTCCATTTTATGCCGTCGTATTTTGCTCTGAAATTTTGAGTAATCACTTTTGGGAAATGAAAAAGGATTTGCATAAAGAACTCGCGCCAAATCAATTCGCTCAAGAAAATTTCATCTTCAGGATTCAGTTGTAGAATAATTTCGCGAATGCTCACGGTTCCAAATCGCAGATGGGGAGACAAATAGGAGCCCTTGTCGGCTTGCGGAAAATCCCGATCCTGGGCATAATTGCCGATATTCAGATTGAAATCGATCACCTGAATGGCGGAGGTTTGGAAACCCAATTGTTCGAAAGAGGGAAAAGGCGAGCGAAACAGAAAAAAATTTTGTTTCTGCAAAGTCTGTGAATGAGCAAGAGCGTCAAGTTTGAATCGATTCAGCCAAGCATTTTTGTAAGGAGTGAAAACAGTATAAGGACTTCCGTCTTTTTTAAGAATTTCCAATTCTTCAAAAATCACTTGGTCTTTAAACGAGTTCACTTTTATTTGATTGTCAATCAATAAATTGGAAATATGTTTGTCTCTTTGTCGGGCATACGGTTCGTAATCTTTGTTGAAATAGACTTCGGCAATTTGATTATCCGTGATTAATTCCTGCCAAATTTTTTC
>DMBV01000053.1 GCA_003445975.1 Bacteroidales bacterium | reverse complement strand
TTTTCCCAACAATATCAGCTTCGCAGCAATGGCAAGCGGATATCCCACCGTTTTCGACATGGCGGTATGAGTTTGGTCGCTTCCTTCAAGAACCATACTCGATAGGATTGTTTTCTTTTTTGAATCAAAACGGACTTCAAAACGATGTTGCATCACAATCATGTCTTTATCGTCTGGCCCTAAAACCCATTTTTTCATCAGGATTTGTTGCAAAATCTGAGCAGGTGTTGCGCGTTTCAGCCCAATTTTAATGGGTTTAAACAAATCGAGCCAAGCGAGTTTTGCCATCATTTCGCCCTCTTGTTCAATCCCAAATAAAGCGGCCACTTTGCCTTCGACAGATTTTTGTTCGTCGAAAGGAAGAAATGCATCAACAAAGTCGCGGTAGCTCATGTTTTCCGAATCTTCAAGTGTAAAACTGTCGTCGGTCAAACCCAATTGAACAAAAATATCCCAAGCTTGAGAAAAACCGGGCCGGCGCATAGTGCCACGAAACATAGATGGAATATTTTCCAAACCATAGATTTCGCGGTATTTTACGCTATCGCGATTTGGATACACTTCGAATGCGCCATACTCCAAAACGCTTGTTTGATGCAGATTCTTGAATAGCTTATGATAAGGAATGTATTTGTAGAGGCCATTCTGAATAAAAACCGAAACACCTTGACCGGCAACAACTACATTGCGTGGATTCCAGGTAAATTTATAATTCCAGGGATTGTCGTCGTATTTTGGAGCAATCAAGCCACCGGTTGAAGATTGAAAAGCGGTAATTTCACCTCCTTCGGTTTTTACTCTGTTTATCACTTTCATGGCCGACATGTGGTCGATTCCCGGATCTACTCCAATTTCGTTTAGTATCAAAACGCCCTTTTCAACAGCTTCTTGGTGAAGTGCTGCAATCTGTGGTGAAACATAGGAAGCGGTAACCATGTTTTTTCCAAAATCGACACTTGCGCGGGCAACTTTGAAATGTAAACTTGCCGGCAGCATCGAAATGACCAGATCGGCTTTCTGAACCTCGAAGCGGCATTGTTGTTCGTCGTTCACATCAAAATAAAAAGCTTCTCCTCGCAGATGTTTGTTTATTTTGGATTGAGCGGTTTCAAGGGAGAGATCGCCCAAACGAATTTTCCAGTCGTACGTTTCCGAACGCTCGAGTAAGTATTGGATCAGACTGGATGCTGACAAGCCGGCTCCTAAGATTAAAATGTGTTGCATATTGATCGTCTATGCGGTTTTTTGGCGGTGTAAAGGTAGTTATTCATTCTGTAGCGAACATTTTTTCGATCGAAAAAGATTAAAAAAATCAGGCATTCAAAAAATCATTCATATATGTGAAATCGGGCGTAAATTTGCCGTTGTGTAGGATAAGTGCCCGTTTAAATTCGGCCGGAATAGCCAGATCGTTGTAGGGCGCGGCGTAATTGGCCTCGGCCAATTGTTTTACGTAATTTACCAAAATGTCGCCAAAAGCTTCCGACGACTCCCGTGGAAGTTCGCTGGGAAGAATTTCTACGGCCATTATTTGCAATCCGTCTCCTTCAAAGCCCATTTTTGGCTTTCTAGTTTTTGGGTTGTACACAAAAACCGGATCTACAATAGTGGTGCCAATATGGGTGGCTTCGATAGAGCCGTTTGGATCGCACGTAACATCTCCAATCACTCTTAACCGATGGGGTGTTTCGAAGAGTTGCTCGAGAAAATCCTTGGTTACAATTCGCGGAAAACGCTTGTCCCAATACATACAATTCATCAAAATGCTAATATGCGGAAGAAAGTGTTCAAATTGATTTTCGTATTTTTCAGGAAAAGCGTAATAATCTTGCAGTTCAAAAGGAACATTTTTATCGATTGGCATGGAAATATCACTTTCTTTAAAAACCACTTTGTAAACTTTTCTCAAATCAAATTTATTTTCTTTCGAATACACTATCAGCTCATTTGGGCTTATCTCTTCGATGGGAAGCAGAGCTGCTATTTCCTGAGCGCCTTTCGAAACATTTCCATAACCTGTAATTCCGATTACCAATGGCCCGGCAGTGGGATTTATTCCGTTTTCTGCAAGCAATAGCGACGCTTTTCGGATTGCTTGTTTTGCTTCTACAAGAGAATAGTATTGATGGGCTTGTTTAATTTCTTTGAAACACGTTGCAATCCCTAGTTTATCCATTCGCTGTCCATACGCCCAAAGTGAATTGATCATTCCGGCCAAACCTGCATAATAACCAAAAAAGATCAGTCGCTTTCCCTGTTCGTTTGTCACCTTTTCGTAATCGAACAAATTAATTTGGTGATCGACCATGTTTTGCAAAAGCGGCATATTGTAGGCTTGTCCTTTGATGGTGTGTGAGAAAAAAATATAGGTTTTATGCGTTTGAAAATAATCAAGCGGCATTTCTTTAACACCAATAATCAGCGAGGCCGATGAAATATCGCTTGTTAGGATTGCTCCTGCGGCGCGATATTCCTCATCAGAAAATACGCGTTTTGCAGAAGATTCAACCAATACTTCGATTCCTTGTTCAACGAGTTGTTTTACGTGCTTGGGTGCCAGAGCGGCTCTTCGTTCCATTTTGTATTTGTCTTCGTGCCGAATCGCAACCGTTTTTTTCATATAGTGTAGATTAATGTTATAGTCAATAAGTGCGCTCTTGGTATTTGATTTTGACCAAAATGATTTATTTGTATTCAAAATCAGTTAGTTGCAAAATAAATATTTGCCTATTTCTGCTCAAATTTAGTGATTTGTTTTTGAATACCTCTCTCTTTTCCGCGTTTTCTTTTAGTTTAGAATGCCTATAAAGACTTTGTGGAGAGGCCGGGCTGTTCTGTTGGACTGTGATTGGAAACGTTTTTTCCGAAATGAACGTGAAATGCCCATTTACGGACTTTCTGTTTTTAAGCTGAAGATAAAATGGTAATAAATCGAAAAAAGGAAATGCTTAAAAAAGCATTTCCTTTTTTTGTCGGCACTTTCCTGTTCGATATTGTTCAAGTCAGTATCTTAAAAAATTTCGGGCTTGATACAAAAAAGAAAAGCCTTAGTACTTTTTAACTGAAGAGGCTCCACTGAGATCGATTATATCAATGCTTGGATTGCCTTTGTATAAAACACTGGATGCGCCAGAAGCTTCCAGATTCAATTTGGAATTTACCCAAATTTTGGCGTGTGAGGCTCCGGAAGCATCCATATCGTAGCTGTCGGCTTCTAGCTCCAAAGCAATGTAATCAGACGCTCCGGAAGCTTCGGCAATAACCACTGTAGCTCTTCCCGAAAGTTTTAGTTGAGAAGCTCCGCTGATTTCGGCATCCAAGAGGTCGGTATCCAATTGCAATACAACTTCGGAAGCGCCGCTGGCTTCTATCTCTAAATCGGCTGATTTTAAAACATCCTCGCTGCTCAATTCTGCAGCACCCGAAATAGTCAGTTCATCAATGGAAACGTAATACACAATTGCTTTGAGACGGGTTGGATTTCGAAACTCTTTTTCATTGTCAATTTCTAAAACGCCTCCAAATGTTTTGGTAGTGATATAGGGCATAAGATTGTCGTCCACCTCCAAAACAATTTTTTCTTTCGTTGCTTTGATTAAAATTACTTCGAAAGCGCCACCCACTTTTAGAGAATGGAAGCTACCAAGTTCTCTTGTTTCGCTGATAATTTTCCCGCTTCCTTTCAACCACCCAAATCCGGTTATTGCATAAGCTGATGTTTGTAGAAACAGCAAAGCAAACAGTGCTATTCCTATTTTCGTTACATTTTTTTTCATCCTATTTTGATTTAATTTATTTTTATTATTTCGCCCGAACCGTTGATGTATATTTTCCGGATTTCCGGGCTTCCTTTCAAGTAGATATCGCCCGATCCATTGATGGACAAGTCGATGCTTTTGTTTGCAAAAATGCTTGCATCGCCAGAGCTGTTTTTTCTGACAATCGCATTTTCAAGCTCAAAATCTCTTCCTAAAAAATCGCCCGAACCGGATTGTATCAGTTCGAAAAAGTCAGTATCGCCACTCAATTTCGCATCGCCCGATCCCAGCATTCTTAGTTTAGCCGAAAGGAGATGAAGGTTGTTGGCCATCAAATCGCCCGAACCATTGATCTTTGCTTCAAAACTGCCGGTGATTCCTCCAAGTTGCACATCGCCGGAACTGTTCATATTACAGCTTACTGTTTTGCTATTCAATTGGCCGATAAAATCGCCGGAGCCAAAAACGCTCAAGCTAAATTCGGTCGTTTTCAAAGTTCCTTCAATACGGAAATCGCCGGACGCATTGAGCGCGACTTTGTTCAAATCTTTCACCTGAACATAAACAGTTAGAGTTCCCGAATACGAAAGCATTCCCTGAACAGAAACAGACAAGATGCCATCGTGAACTTCTGTTTTGATATGTTCCAAATATTCCTTAGGCGCCTCCACTTTCAGAGAATAGTCGGCACCTTGTTCCAAGACAATATCCACCGCCGACAAAGACCGAATGGTGGTGAATGGTGGTGTTTTTCTGTTTTCTACCGCAATACTCATGGCTTGCAGAGCAATTGCGATGAAAATAAAAATGATCATAATTAGCTGTTTTTTCATTCGAATTCTATTTTAATTGTATTGTAACACTTGCGTTGTCAACAGAAAAACGCATTTTCCCTTTGGCCTTTTCTTTGATTCCAAAATAGCCTTCCATAAGCAAATCGGTCATGTCTTTTTGTAGGCTCGTGATGGTAACTTTTTCTTTTGGATAGTTGAACGACCCAAGTTCTACATCGGTATAAAAACTGAAGTTTGCCGAAGGATCTACACTTGTTTTCAGACTACAAAATTCGCTGCTTACATCAAGCAACTCAAAATCTGGCGACAAATCGTTCAGTTTGAAACTTCCATAAGCCGCTTTAAAAACCAGTGTTTTAATCAGCTTTTCGATTGTAAGGCTCGAAAACTGCGAGCTCCCACTTAATTTTTCGATTTCTCCAATATGTACTTTATCGTAGGCCGATTTTAGTTTTAGGTCGCCTACTTTATCGATATTCACATTTCCTGAAAAAGCAGTGTTTAGGCTTAATGATTGGGCTTGCTCTATCAAGCAGCTCCCATACTCAATCTTTGCGTTTGCAGTTTGAATGTTTACGGCTTGAAATTGGCCAAAACTAACTTCGATCTGATTTGAATTGTTTTTAAGCTCGTTCACGTTAAAATTTCCATATTCGATATCTACAAAAGTGGTTCCTTCGATGGATTCAAAATGGGCACTTCCAAATTCCGACTTTATTTTTAGATTGATATTGGAAGGATAATGAATAAGAATATCAATGTTGATGATGTTGTTTTTGGATTTAAAAAAACCACTTTCGACGGAGCTCATGATATTTACCAAATCCTTATTTCCATCCACTTGAATTTTTATCTCTTCAAAACGCTCGTTGGCTTTTGATTGATTGGCCGCTTCAACAACGATTGTTAGCTCCACGCTGATTTTTTGTTTATCCCACTGAAGGGCTCTAATTTCACTAAATTCAGACTGAATATGGAGCAAAGCGCCCGGATTTACATCAAAGCTTTTGGTGCTCGACTTGGTAAACTGGGCAGAATAAGACTTACCGGCAAAGAGCAAAACGATGACGGCAAAAACTATTTTTAGATTTATTTTCCTTGAGTTCATAACATTCCCTCCTTTTCTTTCGATTAATAGGTGATTAAAATTTGTGTGTTTTCGGTACAAAGTTGCTCGTAAATTTGATTTGTCACTTCCGATTTCGCCATAAGGCTTTGTATATATGCGTTTTCCAATTGTTTATTTCCTTGAGCATAGCTCAATTTTTCTTCCAATACCTGTGTGTTTTCGTCAAGTTTTAGCAAGCGGTTTTTGGTTGATTCCAAAAGCAGTTCGTTCTCACTCGAGTTGCTGACACACCGGTTTATTTTTTCCATTTTCTCATCCGAAAGCGTGCTGTAATACATTTTAACATGAAGCAGTTCTTCCGACAACTGAGGCGCCGCTTCTTCCTTGTTTTTATATTCAGAAAGTGCAAAAATGGAGATGAACAAAACCAGCCCCGCCGAAGCCGCTACGGCCATCACCTTTCGGATTGGGAATGAAAAAACGTGTTTTTTGTTTTCCGATTCAGCCAAAAAATCGAGTTTCTCTTTAAATTTTATAAAATGATCCGCCGAAGGTTCTTCGTCAAAAAACAGTCTGTCTTCTCGTATTTTGTTTTCCAAATTATTTAAGCCCATTTCATTTCCCTTTCTTTTTGAAGTTCTCGAATAGTTGATATCAAGCTTTGTCGTGCACGCGAATAGCGCGTTCGAGACAAACCGTAGCTGATCTGGAGAATGCTGGCAATTTCCTCATGGTCGTACCCTTCAAAAAGAAAAAGCGACAATATTATCCGGTATTCGTTTTTTATTTTAGCCATTGCTTTTTTGATGTCTTCGAGCCGGCAATCGCTTTCAATACAATATTCTTGTTCGGTGCTCATAGGCTCGTTTTGTTCGTTTAGCTGTGTGGTAGGTTTTTGCTTTCGAACAATATCCAACGCATTGTTGACGACTATTCGTTTCAGCCAACCACCAAAACTTCCTTCTTCTCGATAATTTTCTATACGTTCAAAGGCAACAATAAACGAATCTTGCATCACATCTTCCGCATCGCTCTGATTGTTAAGAATTCGTAGAGCTGTATTGTACATGGCTTTGTAATAGAGCTTGTATATTTCAAGCTGCGCCATACGACTGCTTTTTTTGCATTCCACAATCAAGTGATGATGAACATCTCGGTATTTTGTGTTTTTCAACATACAATCAAAAGACTTTGACAAATAGAATTTGTTACAATGTACGCACAAAAAATATTTTTCTCCTAAAAGGAAGAAAATTGTATTTTTAAAAAAAAATAGATCGACGATTTCTTCAACAACAAATGACGTGCGTCGAACAAATCGTTCAACGTAAATAAGATAAATTTACTTGCAATTCTGTACAAAAATAAATGACCAAACTCTAACAAATCAAAACTTTAACAAATGAAACATCCACGACAAA
>DMBV01000146.1:13220-38629 GCA_003445975.1 Bacteroidales bacterium | reverse complement strand
AGATTTTGCGAAACGCCCGTTCTTAATTGATAATCAAAAACCAATTGTTCGTCTTTTATTTCCACTTCAAAACAAGCTGTTTTCACATTTTCAGGAAAGCTTTTACTTAGTTCGGCCAATTGAAGATCGTGGGTGGCGATGATGCCGACGGCATTCAAAGTCAGTAATTTTTTTACCAATGCCTTGGAACCTTGTTCCTTGTCTTTTGAGTTGGTTCCTTTCAGTATTTCATCCAAAATAATAAAATGATGTTTTTTTGTTTTTAGGGACTCTATAATTTGCTGTAAACGGAGTAATTCGGCATAAAAATACGATTGGTTGGTACTCAAAGAATCGCTTGTTTTAATGCTTGTGAAAGGGTATAGAATGCTGGTTTTAAATTCTTTTGCGCAAACAGGAGCGCCAATTAATGCTAAAACTAAATTTACGCCCATGGCGCGAAGAAAGGTGCTTTTGCCTGCCATATTTGCGCCGGTTATAATCAAAAATTGCCCTTCGAAGGAAAACAAAATATCGTTGTCGACGCGAATTTCTTTTGATATTAAAGGATGTCCAATTTGGATTCCTTCAATTAAAAAATTATTGGTTTCAATCGTAGGAAAGACTAAATCGTTGCGATTGTACTGGAATTGCGCCAAGCTGCAGAGCATTTCCATTTTCGCTATGGCGGAAAAAGTTTGCTCTGGAAGTCGATTGTATTTCTCTTTCCATGCTTCTAAGCGCATGCTTTGTCGGATATCCCAAAGGAAAAAATAGTTCAAAATAAACCAGGCAATGATATTCAATCGGGTATCAAAAGCTTGCATAATTTTGCCAAGTTTTTTTAGCGCATTGCTTGCTGTGGATTGGTTGCAAGAAAATAGTTTTTGAATTTTGACAAGTTCTGCGGATTCAAAATTTGCATTTTCTAAAAACGCATACAGTTGCTGAAATCGGAACAATGTGCTGCTTTGTTTTCCCAATTCTTGGTGTTGTCGGTTGATGCGTTTCGAATGAAAGGCTGTAAAACCTAAATTCAGAATTAGATACAGAAGAAACAAGGTGGAAGAAATGAGCCCCGAAACAAACAATCCGAAGATCAGAAAAGACAGAAGTGGAAGAAGTATTTGGGCTAATTTAAAGGGAGAACGAAAAACAGCTTTTCTGTTGATCCAATCGTTTAAATTATCGGCCAAGGTGTTTGGATCGGGCGAAAAAGAAGACTCTTTTTGAAATGCCAACACGCCGAGAACTCTAAAATTATGTATCCATTTGGGTGTTTTTGCCAATTCTTTGATCGCTTCCTGGCGGTTGAGTATCGACTCGGCATCGCTTTCTAGCGTTTTTAGTCTGGCTGCAAAAAAATATTTTCCTCGATTCGAAAAAGTCCGATTGAGCATCTGAAAAACACTTTCTGGACCAAATAAATCCAAATCGTTGGAGTAGGGATGGCTCGCATCTAAAAATTCTGCCCCACCATCAAAGCCCGAAAAATGGCCACCTAAGGCTTTCAGTTCGTTGCTCAGAATCTGAATATGAATTTCTGTTTCTTTTTTTTTATCAATCGATTGTCCGTGTTTTATTACTATCAACAAGAAAAAGGCTGTAAATAGAACAAGGTAAAGCGAAAGCCAAAAAATGCTTGTGCCCGAAAGAAAGTAGAACCCGAAAATGCCTAGTAAAAACGAAGAAATGCGTATGCTCGAATAGCGTTTTATTTTCTTCGATAGCGTATTTAAAATCAAAGTATAGAAATCCAATTCCTCTTGATAATATTCGCTCGCTAGTGTGTTTGTCATGTTGCTTTCTTTTAGGCAAAAGAACAACTATTCCCTTGAACTCGAAAACGCAAAGCGATAAAAGATGTTAATTCTTCTGCATTTGATTTCGAAAAATCAATTCTTTTTTTTCGGTTTAGGCAAATATCGAATTCATTAAACTCAATCTATCGAATATCCAGTAGGAGATGGAATATAAGTTGGTCCAGTTGAAAAAAAAATGGTTTAATTAAAAAGATTTTCTAATTTTGAAGAAAGCAAATAATATGATACGCACATTAATCATTGATGACGAAATTCGGGCACGGGAAACAATCCAAGCCATGCTGGAGATTTATTGCCGAGACGATGTAAAAGTGATTGGTCATGCCAAAAATGTGCGAACAGGCTTGGAGGCCATACTGGAACTGCAGCCCGATTTGGTTTTACTCGATATCAAAATGCCCGACGGTTCGGGCTTTGATTTATTGGCACGTTGTGGAAAAATCAATTTCAAAGTTGTTTTTATTACTGCTTTTGAGGAATATGCGATACAAGCGTTTCGGTTTAGCGCGATCGATTATATTTTAAAACCCATCGAACCTGAGGAGTTGAAAGGAGCCATTCAAAAGGTGAAAGCCCTTTCTCAGAACCGGCAGATGAACACTATGGACGTTCAGTTTGAGGCTTTTTTGTCGAATATGCACAATTCCAAAATGGAAGATAAAAAACTGGTTTTGAAAACCACGGAAAATATCTATGTTATATCCATTCAGGAAATTATATCCTTAACCAGCGATAGGAATTATACGCGCTTTACGTTTGCTGAACGACATCCAATTATCGTATCAAAGACATTGAAAGATTTTGAGGTGATGCTCGAAAGTTTTGGCTTTATGAGAATTCATCGCTCACACATTATCAATTTGAAAGCAATAGAACGGTTCGAAAAATCGGATGGAGGATATGCAATCATGAAAGGAGGCTCACGTGTGGAGGTTTCGCACCGTAAAAGAGAAGAATTGCTCAATTATTTTGAACTTTTATAAGAAAAGCCGGGAATTTCCGGCTTTCTGTTTTAAACTATTATTCTATTTTTTAGGCTATCGCAATAAGTTTTTTAAGCTTTTGCTCCTCTTTTTTCTTTGGAATTTCGATGTGTAAAACACCATCAGTTTGCTCTGCTTTTATTGATTCCACATCCACAGTTTTTGGCAAGCGGAACGACCGACTAAACGATTCAAGTGAATATTCCTGAATCCATTCGTTTTCGGTGTTCTTTGTCTCGGTCGATGCCGAAATGGTCAATACATTGTCGTCCAATTCAATATTTATTTCCTCTTTTTTAAGACCGGGAACCAATATGCTCAGTTCAAAAGCTGTTTCGGTTTCTTTAATGTTTGCAGCAGGAACGGGATTTGTATTCCCTAGTTCTCCGTCAAAAAAACGATTAAATAAAGCATTAAACGCAGGTTCTCTGTTAAATTTTACTAAACGTACCATGATTTTCTCCTTTCTTTATAGGTTTAATATTTAATTTTATTTTTCATTTTTAATTTGCATTTTTCAAAATGCATACCAATACAAAAAACAATAAAAAATACGCCATTATGTCTGACTGTCAGGAGTTAACGTGTCAAAATATCTGAATTTAAGAAAATGAAAAGGATAAGTTGGAAAGTTGGCAGCTTTCATTAACTTTGTTTGGAGATGAAGACGTTAAAAATAGAAGACAGCAAGAAAATATTGAGAGCCATCCGGCCTCATCGCATTATTTGGCCCATTCTTATCGGGTTGGGAGTTGCTGTGTTTCTTTTGGCTCGTAATTTTGATTCCGAACAGTTTACTTTTCTGGAGTGGTCGTTTGCTGCTGTGCTTTTTATTGTCCTTGCAATTCTAATGATGGCTATTCGGGATTTGGCTTATATCGTACGGATTCGCTTATTGACCGATAAGCAGCTTAGCTGGCGGCAAGCTTTTGAGGTGATTATGTTGTGGGAATTCAGTTCTGCAATTTCTCCTTCGGTGGTGGGTGGAACAGCCCCCGCAATTTTCTTTCTTTACAAAGAAAGACTGAGTGCCGGTGAGAGTACGGCGGTGGTTTTGGTGGCTACTTTTTTGGACGAATTGTTTTTTATTCTTGCCATTCCTATTTTATTAATCGTGCTTGGCAATGAAATATTTCCAAACCATACTATTTCACATTTACAACAACTTAGTCGGTATTTCTGGATTGGTTACGGATTAGTATTTATTTATACCGTTTTGCTTGGCTATTCCATTTTTATCAATCCGAATTTGATTAAAATCATTTTAAAACGTGTTTTTGGATTTCCCTTACTGAAAAGGTGGAAAGAAGGGGCATGTTTGCTTTCCGATCAACTGATTGAAACATCAAAATGGTACAAAACAAAGCCGCTTCGATTTTGGACAAAAACCTTTTTGGCAACAATCGTTTCATGGACGGCTCGCTACTGGGTAGTCAATTTTATGTTTATGGCTTTCTTTTTCAAGAGCCTGAGTCTGTACGATCATTTTCTTATTTATGCACGCCAATTGACGATGTGGATTTTGTTGTTGGTGAGTCCAACGCCCGGAGGAAGTGGCTTTGCGGAAATATTTTTTAGCGATTTTTTGTCGGACGTAATTCCCAATTTAAGTTGGGTTATCCCCATGGCACTATTGTGGCGTTTAATTTCGTATTATCCCTACTTATTTATAGGCGCAATCATCTTGCCGCGTTGGGTAAATCGGGTTTTTAAAAAGAAGCTTTCTTAACTTGGATTGTTTTTCTCCACCCATTCGTCGTGAAAAGATTTGTCGGCTATGCGGGGCAATTTCCGATTGTTTCCCCACGCTTTTTTCAAGAAAAATGAAAGAAAAAATTGTTTCTTTTTTGGACTGAAAAAATCCAACCAATTTCGTTTCAGAAGAAATTTTGTGCTTATTTTCATCATTCTGCGTTCGGCTGTGGTGGTGTGTTTTTGGTCAACCGAATCGCGCCGGTTGAGGAGCAATAAATCTGTGAGCGGGATTTTAACAGGACAAACATCGTTGCATGCACCGCAAAGCGTAGAGGCGAAACTCAAATGTTTGTACTCATTCATGCCTAATAGCCAAGGCGAAATAACTGCGCCGATAGGGCCACTGTAGGTTGTTTTGTAAGTATGGCCGCCAATATTTTTGTAAACCGGACAGGCATTTAAGCAAGCGCCACAACGAATACACGACAAAGCTATACGTTGCTGTTCTTGTTCGAGAAGCGCGCTTCTGTTGTTGTTGATAATAACCACATAGGTTTCCAATGGGCCGTCGGTTTCGTTGCTTTTTCTTGGTCCGTTGATAATGCTATTGTAAACGGTCATTTTTTGACCCGTTCCGTGGCTACTTAGCAAAGGCCAAAATAAATGCAGATCGTTGAGGCTTGGAATAATTTTTTCAATTCCGACTACTGCAATATGAATTGGGGGCATAGACATACTGAGTGCCCCATTTCCTTCATTTTCGGTAAGAGCGATAGAGCCGGTGTCGGCAATCAGAAAATTGGCTCCGGTAATTCCTGCATCGGCATTGTAGAACTTTTCGCGCAGTTTCACTCTCACTTTTGCTGTAATCTCTTCTGGACTTAATCCTTCGTCCCAGCCAAGTTTTTCTTTAAACAAGAGGGCAATATCCTCTTTGGATTTGTGCATGGCTGGCGTTACAATATGGTAGGGTTTTTCGTTGGCCAACTGAACAATGTATTCCCCCAAATCTGTTTCAAGTGATTCTATTCCTGCTTTTTCCAAAAAAGGGTTGAGTTCAATCTCTTCGGTTGTCATCGATTTCATTTTGACCACCTTTTTTACGCCATGTTTCTTCAGGATTTTTAAAATTTCTTCGCGTGCTTCCTTGGCGTCAACAGCCCAAATAACTTTTCCGCCATTTTGGATGAAATTTTGTTCGAAATCGATCAAATATTTATCCAGTTCGTTCACCACTTTACGCTTCAGATTTGCAGCGCGACTCTTTGCTAAATCCAAATTTTGGTATTGCAACAAGCCTTTTTTAAAAGCAGCATTGTACTTTCCTATATTGAAGTTTATTTTTTTTCGATGTTCCAAATCAAAGGCTTTCAATTTGGATTCTTTCAGGAAATTTTCGGCTACTTCTGACATATTTTTTCTTACAGCTTATGTGAAATTTTTTCTACTCTTTGTTGATGGCGACCACCTTCAAATGGAGTGTTTAAAAAAACCTGTACCATTTCCCATCCCAATTCAAAATCGACAAATCGGCCAGGAATGGAAATGATGTTTGCATTGTTGTGTAAGCGGGTGAGTTGAGCTTGTTCCACTGTCCAACAAAGTCCTGCTCGAACGCCGGCATATTTATTGGCTGTGATTTGAGCTCCATTTCCGCTTCCGCACATGATTATTCCAAAAGGATATACGCCTTTATCGATTGCGCTTGCTAAGGGATGGATAAAATCGGGATAATCAACACTTTCTTCCGAAAAGGTGCCAAAATCCAGAACGGAATAGCCCGCTTCTTTTAGCTTGGAAATCAAGAACGCTTTCATTCGAAATCCTCCATGATCGGAAGCAATTGGAAGTATAGTTGATTTATCTGACATTGTTTTTTTGCAAATTTAACGATAATAGCTTTTTATGCTCTCTCAAAAATAAAAATAATTTATTCTGTTCACGCATTTGTAAACGAATTCACTAAATTATAAAAAATACAGATTGGATTGATAAAATGTATTTTTCTCTGGGTAGAAGCCATGTTTTATTGCCTTTTCTAAAAAAATAGAAATAACCCACTAAACCCACTATTTTTTTTCCGATTGTGAGAAGTGGGATATTTCCATTGGACCAGTACAATTATTTTATGGATAAAGCATGGTAGCGAATTTATCGGAGGCGACTTTGGTTCACCTTCGTTTAGTTTATCGCAAGCGGGATTTTTAAAGTAACACTCATGTTTCGTCCTTGATTATAATAGTTCAGCGATTTTAATGTGGATAGATGATCAAAATAGGATATGTCAAATAAATTGTTGACCGAAAAGCCTAAAATCAATGTTTGCTGCGAAATTATAATCTCGGAATATATACTCATATTAACCAGTGTATATCCGTTTGTAGTCGTTTCGTTGGGCGATGGCTCGCTTTGTGAAAATGCAGTTACGGCAGAAATTTTTATATTGGGTTTATTTAAGAATCCCAGTTTCTTACGTTCTGCTCGTATTTCATAGCGTACCTTATTTGCTGGGATAAAAGGTAAATAATTGCCATTTTCTTGTTTGCCAATAACGGAAGAAAAAGTTCCTTCTATATGCAGCCAGGCTAAAGATTTAGGATGAAAATGAATGCCTGCTTCGCCACCATAAAGCGCTGCGTTTGCTTGTGAGAACTGGTAAATGGCAATACCAAAAGATGTGGTATCTGACGTGGGGGAAATAAAAATGTAATTATCAATCTGGTTATAAAAGCCGGCTAGGTCAAAAGATAGAAATTCACCATGAAAATGCACACTTAAATCCGTTTCAAGAGCATTTTCGGGCGATAAATTTTCATTTCCAATTTCATATCTGTTTCCATGCATTCCATTCGATGTTAGTTCCGATAGTTTGGGTACTCTATATGCCTTGGCAAAATTGACTCTCAGCATTATTTTTTCAATTGGCTGGTAGGTTGCCCCAAAAGAGCCACTCAGATTCGAAAAATTCCTGTTTACGGGGGCATGATAACTGCTTGTGCCTTCAGCGCCCAAAGCAAAGGTTTCGGTTTTATACAAATCAAAACGCAAACCTCCTTGCAATTTTAGATCTTCAAAAAATGTATATTGAGCCATTCCTAGAAAACCCAAATTGTTCGTATTTGCATTGGGGAGGAACTGAGAAACTCTGTTATGTAAGTTTCTGTTTGTTTGATACATGCCTTGTAAGCCAATAATATATTCTGATTTTTTGTTGGAAGGAAAATACAATTTGGATTCATAAGTTAAAGTATTCAACTCCATTTCAACCACGGGCACATCGAGTGTTGCCAGAAGTTTTCTCAATGCATTTTGGTAGGCAGTATTTATATCCCACTTAAATTTCCCAATGTATAGGCTGTTTTGAAAAGAAAGCAATTGATGGGCTAAATCCTGATACCAGATTTCATTTTTTCGCCCTTGTTCTGTGATGATTTGCTCTACTTGTGGAACAGTCATGCCCAAGTTTTGTTTAAAGTAGTCGTAAAAAATCCTCGAAGTGCCTATTTTTCCAGTGAATCCGGCATTGGCATTCAAAGTTGTTTCGTTGAATCGCGAATTTGGAACAAAATTGCCGCCGCCTTGCAAATAGTCAGCATGGGTTTTATGTCCAAACCGAATCCCGCCAAAAATTTTTTTCGAGCTTCCTTTTAAACCTATACTGTTGTTCATCCCCAGCGTATTGGAATAAATTTGTAATAGGTAATCGCCCATTAATTTTCCAATAGGAGCAGGTTTTTCTTTAATAAAATTTAAGACTCCGCCAATGGCGTCTGAGCCGTATAATAAAGAGGCCGGTCCTTTTATAATTTCTATTCTTTCTATACTGTTGCCATCAATGCCTAAAGGATGATTTTCGCTGTATTGATAGTTTTCGATACGAACTCCATTGTTCATCACCAAAATGTCGTTCATGGAAAGTCCACGAATTACCGGCTTTGAAATTCCTTGCCCTTTGGAAATCATATCCACTCCGGGGACTTTGGTCAAAGACTCCATAAAATTTGGCGATCCGGATAAAACAATGTCTTTGCTTTTCAGCACATCAATTTTTACGGCGTTTTCGTGTTGAGAACTTACATAACCACCGGTTACTACAACTTCTTGCGATTCAATAATTGCTGGGGAAAGGGAGGCGTCAAGCGTATTTTCAAAATTTGAAATTTCAATCGATTTTATTTGGGTGTTGTACCCGACAAATGAAAATTGAATTTTAATCTTTCCGATGGGAATGTTTTGGATCACATATTCGCCTGATTGGTTTGTAAAGGCGCCTTTGTTAAGTTCGGGCAAAAAAACAGACGCTCCAACTAAAGCTTGATTATAGCTATCTGTTAATTTGCCATTGATCTGATATTGAGCGTTTACTTTTACAAAAAGAAACAGCACAAAGAAAAATAGAACGATTTTCTTCATTGTATTACGCATTTAAATTCTACAAAACGGAGGATTTGAGGTTTACATCTATTAAGATGTTTTGCTGTTTTCTGTAGAAATGGGAGGCGCTCGTAATAGAAATGAATATTTTGAATTCTTGCAACAATTTGCAGAGAAATAATTTATGGTATGATCAAGGCAATAAGAACGCTTTTGTGGTTCAAAAAACTGTTTTTCAAAGGAATAAAGCGATAATTCAAATTTTAGTATCGGGCATTTTTCGTGATGGGCATGAAAATGCTGTTTGTTTTCGACGGCACAAACAACTTGGTGATGATGATGAAAAAAACCATCAAAAAGCTTGGTTGTCAATGGTGTTAGGAAAATAATTACCAATGAAACAGAAAGGATATTTTTAAACTTTCTTGCCATCTGTTGTCTTTGTTGTTCCTTTTAAATAAACACTTTTCTCTATTCTTATTTGTTTCGTCATTCGAATTCGCTCATCTGGATGTTTATCGGAAAGCTATTTCGAAATCGATCTCTTTTTTTACTGTCAGATCCAGACAATATTGATTGCGTAACATTTAGAGTCAAAAAGCCATTTTTTACCCTGAGTTGACATTTTTTATAGATTAAAACGTACACAAGCAGCAGAGAATTAATTTCTCTATGTTAGCAGATTTAGTAATGCTTACTTCACTTAATACACACCTATTAGAGTCCCGAATTTCGGGTCATTCCAATGGTGGGTAGAAACAAATTAATACCGATAATGATCCGCCTTGTAAGGGCCGTGCTCATCCACGCCAATGTAGGCAGCTTGCTCAGGAGTTAATTTTGTAAGTTTAACACCAATTTGTTCTAAGTGCAAGCGAGCCACTTCTTCGTCTAAGTATTTTGGCAAACGGTAAACGCCCACTTCGTATTCGTTGCGTTTTTGCCATAAGTCAATCTGAGCCAATGTTTGGTTTGTGAAAGAATTGCTCATCACAAAAGAAGGATGGCCAGTGGCACAACCCAGATTTACCAATCGGCCTTCGGCCAATATAAAAATGGAATGGCCGTCGTTGAAATAATACTGATCTACTTGTGGTTTCACATTTACTTTTTGAACGCCGTCGAGCTTTTCTAATTTTGATACCTGAATTTCATTATCAAAATGGCCAATATTGCACACGATTGCTTGGTCGCGCATGGCCGACATATGTTCGGTTGTGATCACATCTTTATTTCCGGTAGTGGTAACAAAAATATTTCCTTCTTGAATGGCATCTTCCATAGTGGTTACTTCAAAACCTTCCATGGCGGCTTGTAGAGCACAGATAGGATCGATTTCGGTAACCAAAACGCGTGCTCCATAAGAACGCATGCTGTGAGCAGAGCCTTTTCCAACATCGCCATAACCGGCCACTACAACCACTTTTCCAGCCAACATAACATCGGTGGCGCGTTTTATTCCGTCGGCTAAAGATTCGCGACAGCCATAGAGATTGTCGAATTTTGATTTCGTAACCGAATCGTTTACGTTGATAGCAGGAATAAGAAGTTCGCCTTTTTCGAACATTTGGTACAAGCGATGAACTCCGGTAGTGGTTTCTTCCGAAACGCCCTTCCATTCGGCTACTGTACGATGCCATTTCTGATTGTCTTCTTTCAATAAAGACTTCAACAATTTCAATATTTCTTCTTCTTCTATACTAGATGCCTCCATGTCTAAAACGGACGAATCTTTCTCGGCGGCAAATCCTTTGTGAATCAAAAGCGTTGCATCACCACCATCGTCAACTATCAATTGTGGGCCTTTTCCATTTGGAAAACTCAATGCCTGATTGGTGCACCACCAATATTCTTCGAGGTTTTCGCCTTTCCATGCAAAAACGGGTATTCCGGCAGCGGCAATGGCAGCGGCGGCATGATCTTGAGTGGAGAAAATATTACAACTGGCCCAGCGCACATTGGCACCTAGCGCAATAAGTGTTTCGATGAGAACTGCCGTTTGAATGGTCATATGTAGGGAGCCGGTGATTCGCACGTCTTGCAATGGTTTTGTAAGACTGAATTTTTGACGAACAGCCATCAATCCGGGCATTTCTTTCTCGGCAATTTCAATCTCTTTTCTTCCCCATTTGGCCAATCCAATATCGGCTACTTTGTAATTTACTATTTCGGTCATCTTAGTGGACATATTTTTTAATTCATAAAATTGTGGCTGCAAAGATAATCATATTTTCGAAATTCATTTTGGCGCGGTCATTGTTTCATTGTCGGATTAAATTGTATTTTCGTATTATGAGAAATAACTCCATTGTTGGCTTCCGTATTTTTTCCTTTTTTGCAGTGGTATTCCTTACGCTTAGCTTTGCGATAAACCAAAGCCAACATCTATCAGAAGATGAAATTTTTGATAGTTTGCAAAACAGCGTATTTGATTTTTCCGACGAAATAAGCACGGCTCTAAATGCTTCTGCCGAAATTCTAAAAGAGAAAGGCATTGCCGAGTTCGAAAAACAAGTGTTGGAATTTCCGGGAGAAGGAGCCGAAAACCTTTCTTTTTTTCTTTATAAAGAGCATAATTTGGTTTTTTGGACCAACAACAAGCTTTTGATTCCTAGCTCAGATAGTTTGATAACAAATGAGCGAATAAATTGTCAGAAAATAGGTCCTCATTGGCTGATTATGCAAACCAAAGCTTTTGATAACTATACGCTCTTGGTAGCGAAAATTTTGCATGTAGATTATGCTTTACAAAACGAATTTCTGCGCGATCAATACTTAGACTATTACGGTGTTCCTACTGATTTAATTTTTTCGACGGATAAAAAGGCGTATAAAATTACCGATCAAGAGGGGAATTTTATGCTGTCGTTCGAATTTAACCAAAATGGACAGCCCTTGGGCAAAATGCCCTATTTGTTGTTTTTCGTCTTTCTGCTTTCCTTTGTGTTTTTTGCTTTGAGTGTTGATGCCGGCCTGAAATTCTTTAAAAAAACAAAGTCGAGCCTAAAGCGAAATGTGGTCTTCATCGTTTTTACGGGCTTTTATTTATTGTTTTTTTATTGGATTAATTTCCCGGCTACTTTGTTTAAAAGTCCACTTTTTCAGTCGCAGCTGTATTCCAATTTGACCGTTTATTCCGCTTTAGGCGAAATATTTTTGGTAAGCATTTGGCTGTTGACAAGCATATTGTTTTTCATCTATTACAACAAACTGAATCCACTCCATTTAAAAAGTGCACCTATTCGCTTTTTTTCGACGGCATTTGTGTTTTTGCTGCTTTTTGGTGCATACTATGGCATTTATCGGTTGTTGATTAGCTTCGTTTTAGATTCGCAAATAAACCTCGACATTACGGCCATTACCAAACTCAATTTTTTCAGCTATACCGTATTGGCTTTGGTTATGATGCTTCAATTGAGCTGGTTTTTTCTGAGTAAAAAGTTGATTTTTTTCCTTATCGAAAGCCTGAAAAATAAATTTATTTTCTTTTTTCTTGTCTTTGTATTTTCGATTGCCTTTGGTTTTCTGCCCAATCAACAAGCACCAATCAATCAATTTAATCAGCTTTTTCTTTTTCTGTATTTTATTTCGCTGTTTTATCTCTACACGCGACAGTTTAAGAATGCATTTTGGCAAAATGTTTATTTCCTCATCTTGTTTATTTCTATAAGTGGAGTGTATTACCACGATTTGACAAATCAAAAAGAAGAGTTAGTTCGAAAAGCGGGCTTATCGACCTATTTATTGAAAAACGATCCTTTGTTGGAAAACCAATTCTTAACTCAAAAAAGCAAAATTATTTCGGACACACTGCTGCTTTCCCAAATTCAAAACAGGAACTTTTCGAACGATTCTTTAATTGAATTGATAAAAGAAAAATATTTCAAAGTGGCAGCAAAAAATTATGAAATAAGCATGGTTTTTTGCGACAAAGAGAGCCGTCTCTTTCTTATGCCTCAAGAGCTTGAAACGCCTTGTTATCCCTTTTTCGACGAACGAATAAAACAAGCCGCTTCGGTGATTGAAGAAAATTCGCTCTATTTGGTCGATCAGCATTTTAGAACAAAAAATTACATCGGCATCATCGAATTTTCTACTTTAAATCAAAGCAAGACCAAGCTTTTTGTCGAATTTCTTTCAAAATATCAACCAAAAGAATTGGGTCTTCCGGCCATGCTCACCGAAGCGAGAAATTGGGATCTAACTTTTTTTAGCAATTATTCATACGCGTATTACTACAACGACGAATTGAGCGAATGGTTTGGCGATTACGATTACAAGCAAAATTTAGAATCCTATTCGCGGAATTTTGTTGCCGACAACGCCTATTTCTCCTTCGAAAATTATTCTCATTACATTTATGTTCAGAACGATAACAATGTTCTGATTGTGAGTAAGCCCGAAATTAGCGGACTGAAAAAATTGGCGTCGCTGGCTTTTCTGTTTCTGTTTTATAGCTTGAATATTGGCGGTGTTTTTCTGCTCATTTTTTTAAGCCGAGATTTGTCGCAAATTAACTTGGGCTTTCAATCGCGCTTGCAAATAAGCATGGTTGCCATTCTTTTGTTTTCGTTTTTCTCTATTGGATTGGCAAGTTTATATTATCTGTATTACCTAAACAACGAAAAAAACAAGAACGTTTTGATGGAGAAATCGCACTCGGTATTGATTGAGCTAGAGCACAAAATAAAAAACATCGACGACGAATCCGAAAACAATTATGCCTATCTGGGAAATTTGTTGCTCAAGTTTTCTCAGGTTTTTTTCACCGACATCACCTTATACGATTTAAACGGAAAGTTAATCGCCAGCTCACGTCCACAGCTTTTCGATTCCGAATTGCTGTCTCGTCGCATCGACCCGACGGCTTTTTACAACTTGGATATTTTAAAGAGTTCTTCTTTTCTGCAAATCGAACACATTGGTCTGCAAGAATTTTATTCGGTATATATCCCGTTTCGCTCTGCCGATAATAAAACAATGGCCTATTTAAATCTGCCCTCTTTTGCCAAGCAAAACGAATTGGAAAAAGAAATTTCGGGTTTTTTGGTAGCCTATCTGAATATTTATATGTTTTTGATATTGCTCACTTTAGCATTGGGGCTTCTTATTTCCAATTATTTGTCGATTCCCTTAAAGCTTTTGAAAGAAAAAATTCAACGCCTGCGATTGGAAGCGCCAAACGAAAAAATAGAATGGAAAAAACAAGACGAAATTGGGGCTTTAATATTGGAATACAATCGAATGGTAGATGAGCTGGACGAGAGTGCCGAAAAACTAGCTCGCTCGCAAAGAGAATCGGCTTGGCGCGAAATGGCTCAGCAGATTGCTCATGAGATCAAAAACCCGCTAACGCCCATGAAACTGAATATTCAATACTTAGAAAAAGCCTGGAAAGAAGGCGGTGACGATTTCGACAGCAAACTGAATCGCATTTCGAGCAATATCATCGAACAGATCGACAGTCTTTCCGAAATAGCTTCCCAATTTTCGAATTTCGCTGCCATCGATCAAGGAAAAAATGAAATTATTGCCGTAAAACCAGTCTTAACGAGTTCCATAGATTTGTTTTCGGGCCACCATCAAATACAGTTCGAAACGAATTTCCCGGCCGAAGAAATCTTCCTCTATGCCGATCGCAATCAGTTTCTTCGCATTCTAAACAATTTGCTTAAAAATGCAATTCAATCAATCGCTGAAAACAAAAACGGTGTAATCAAGATCGCTCTTTTAAATTCCATAGAATCTTTCGAAATTCATATCGAAGACAATGGCTGTGGAATAGCCGAAACGGAAAAACCGCATATCTTTGAACCGCGTTTTACCACAAAATCGGGCGGAATGGGATTGGGCTTGGCATTGGTCAAAAAAATGGTCGAAAATGCCAAAGGATCCATTCATTTTGTTTCGGACGAAGAGAGTGGTACTCGTTTTGTAATCCTGTTTCCTAAATATAAAAAAGTATGAATTTCGATTTGATTATTTTGAGCTTATCCATGCTTTGGGCTTTGTATCATACCATTAAAAACAAACAGCTTTTTGGCGGGTTAATTGTACTTGGCCTCAGTTTGGGAATTGTTTTTGCTTTTCTTCGCATTGGCAATTCAGCACAAACCGGAGTCGTTATCTTCCTTTTGGCCGCCACAACGGCCTTGGTTTATGCGCTCTTTTGGCAAAAATTTCGTTGGGCAAAGCAAATTATCCTAGTTTTAATAATTTTTCCAATCTTGCTTTATTGGTTGTTTAAGCTCAATCATTTGCCCGGAACCGAATGGCTGAGATTTGGATTGTTTATTCCTTTTATTGCAGTTTCTTATGGGCTAATTCGTCACGTAAATCTAAAAAATGAATGGGGATTTATCGTGATTCTCTTGGCCGAAGCCTTTACACTTTTTTACCCAACACTCATTTAAAAACCAAAACCATGAATCAATCAAAATGGCGGCTCGATGGAAAAAGAGCCTTAATAACAGGCGGAACCAAAGGAATTGGATTGGCGATAGCCAATGAAATCCTCCAATTAGGAGGCGAAGTCTGTATTGTTGCCCGAAACCAAGAACTGATCAATCAGCAAATGGCCGATTGGGAAAGTCAGGGTTTCAAAGCCTTCGGCTTTGCTACGGATGTAAGTACAAAAAATGGACGCATCGAATTGTTTGAAGAAATCAAAAAAAAATGGAAAAACTTTGACATTCTAATCAACAATGTCGGGACAAATATTCGCAAAAAAGCCATCGAATTCACTTTGGAAGAATACGAATTTATTATGGCCACCAATATGACTTCGAACTTTGAGATGTCGCGGTTGTCTTATCCTTTTCTTAAAGATACGGGCAATGCCGCTATTGTAAGCGTGCTTTCTGTCGCCGGTTTCACACATTTACGTACCGGCCCGCCCTACGGAATGAGCAAAGCCGCTCTTCATCAACTCACAAAAAATTTGGCCATCGAATGGGCCAAAGACGGTATTAGAGTGAATGCCGTGGTGCCTTGGTACACCAAAACACCTTTGGTGGAGAGTCTTTTACAGAATGAGGTGTATCTTAAAGACATACTTGATCATACTCCAATTGGAAGAATTGCCGAAGCCGAAGAAGTTTCTGCTTTGGTGGCGTTTTTGTGTATGCCGGCGGCGAGTTATATCACCGGCCAATCAATAGCTGTGGATGGAGGTTTCTTAATTCAAGGATTTTGATCAGTGAGACTTTAATTTTGTGAAGCAAAATTAATTAGTCGAACTGACCCCGAGCGCAGCCGAGGGGTATCTTTATTTCTATTGCTCTTTGAGACTTTAATTTTGTGAATGAACACTGATTAGGCTAGCCGATGAATTAGAATTTCCCAACAGTTTGCGGAATGTGATTTTTCTTTTCATTTTTTTCACATTTGCCTTTTAGGGGAGTAGAATCATTATGCTTAACTTTGCCGCCCAAATTCTATCGAATGAACATACGAGAAGATCGTCAAAATAAACGCATAAAACCAGATTGGCTAAAAATAAAAGTGCCTTTTGGAAAAACATATCGCAATGTAAAAGAAGTCATCGAAAAAAATAAACTGCATACCATTTGTACCAGCGGCCATTGCCCAAATATGGAAGATTGTTGGGGAAGAGGAACTGCTACTTTGATGATTTTGGGCGATATTTGTACGCGAGCTTGTAAGTTTTGCGCGGTGAAAACAGGAAAACCTTTAGAAGCCGATTGGGAAGAACCAAAACGCGTTGCCGAATCCATCGAACTCTTGAAATTGAATCATGTGGTGCTTACCTCTGTTGATCGCGACGATTTGGACGATGGCGGCGCAGCAATCTGGGCAGAAACTGTTCGCCAAATAAAAGAACGCACACCTCATGTAACCATTGAAACGCTGATTCCTGATTTTAAAGGCAAATACGAAGACCTAAAAACCATGATGGAGTCCCGGCCCGAAGTGATTTCGCACAATATGGAAACAACGCGGATATTGACTCCTCGTTTGCGAAGTTTGGCCAAATACGACCGAAGTTTGCAGGTAATCAAGTGGATTTCGGAATTTGGTCTTGTTTCTAAATCGGGGATCATGGTTGGAATTGGCGAAACGGAAGAAGATGTATTGGAAACCATGGACGATTTGCGTGCCGCAGGCTGTCAAGTACTTACCATCGGACAATATCTTCAGCCTACACGCGATCATTTGCCTGTACGCGAATATGTTCATCCGGATGTTTTTGAGCGTTATCGCCTGGCTGGAATAGAAAAAGGGTTCTCGCATGTCGAAAGTGGGCCGTTGGTGCGTTCTTCTTATCATGCCGAAAAGCACATCAAATAAATGAAAACCTTAACGCTTTTTACCGACCTAGGGCTGATTCCGTATCAAAAAGCCCTCGATTATCAAAAGAAACTTTTTGATGAAATCGTATTCATTAAGAAATGCAACGATGACCTTCCGCGCTGCGAAAAACAAGTTTTATACAATCATTTGATTTTCTGCGAACATCCACATGTTTATACACTTGGAAAGAGTGGAAACGAAGCCAATCTGCTCATCAATACGCTTCAATTGCAAGAAAAACAAGCCGAGTTTGTGAAAACCAATCGCGGTGGCGATATCACGTATCATGGCCCGGGACAATTGGTGGGATACCCCATCTTGGATTTGGAAACGATGCATCTGGGAACGCGTCAATACATCGAAAAAATGGAAGAAGCGATTATTCTCACTCTAAAAGAATACGAGATCGAAAGTTATAAAAACCCGAATTCAATAGGTATTTGGATAGCCGAAGACAGCAAACGAGGCGAGCGGAAAATTGCCGCAATCGGCGTGAAAGTGAGCCGCCAAGTGAGTATGCATGGATTTGCGCTAAATGTGAGTACCAACTTGGATTATTTCGATCATGTCAATCCCTGCGGATTTACGGATAAAGGAGTAACTTCCCTTGAGGCCGAATTGGGCTATGCCCCCGATTTTGATAGTTTGAAAATCAAGCTTAAAAAGCATTTGGTGGAGCAGCTCTCCATGCAACTTTATGAAGTGGAGAAATAGACAAAGATCCTTCGTTTTTTTGTTTTTTCTGAACCGTTGGCGAAGCCGATGAAAAGAGAGAAACATTTGTACCTTTGCTCATCAATTTTTAAAAAAGAATATCATGTCGATGATTGCCATTGAAGGAATGGAGTTTTATGCTTACCACGGATGTTTTGAGGAAGAAAAAATCATTGGAACGAGCTTTGTTGTTGATTTGTACTTCAAAACAAATACCAATGAAGCTGAAATTACCGACGAGCTAAAGAAAACGGTCAATTATTTGAGTGTTTACAGCCTTGTAAAACAAGAAATGCAAATCAGTTCCAACCTCTTGGAACACATTTCCCGACGTATTTTGGTGGCCGTTCAAAATCGATTTCCGCAAATAAATTGGGCAAAAGTGAAAATCCAAAAGCTAAATCCACCGCTGGGCGGGAAAATGAAAAGTGTGAGCGTTACGCTTTCGACCGACGAAATGAACTGAAACTGGTTTTTTTCGAAGCCACGTTTGTCGAGGGCTAAATTTTCCTCAACAACATCAATCCATCGCGTAATGGAAGCAAAACATTTTCTACCCTTTCGTCTTGCTGAACCAGCGCATTAAAAGCAAAGATTCCGGCCGTGTCTTTATCGCCACTTTTTAAGGGCTGAACTACCTTTCCACTCCACAAAACATTGTCGACAACAATGAAACCGCCTTTGCGAACTTTATTGATGATGAGGTGATAATAATTTGGGTAATTTTCTTTGTCCGCATCAATAAAAACCAAATCGAAAACCAAATCCAATGGTGGGATAATTTCCAGTGCGTTGCCAAAATGGGCTACTACCGAATTTTCGATTCCTGCTTTGCGAAAATATTTCTTCGCGATAGCTTCCAATTCCAAATCTATTTCGATGGTGTGAATTGTTCCTTTTTCCTGAAGTCCTTCTGCCAAGCAAATAGCGGAATAGCCGGTATAAGTGCCTATTTCCAATATGTTTTTTGGCCGAATCATGTGCGAAATCATGCTTAAAAAACGCCCTTGAAGCTGTCCGCTCAGCATACGCGGATTCATTATTTTAAGATGCGTTTCGCGAAAAAGTTCATTCAAAACCGCACCTTGATGGCTGCTAAATTCTTCAGCGTATTTTTCAATTTTAGGATCTATTATCATATTACTGAAATACGAGCATGCTCATTTGGTTTGGATCAAAAATTTCGTTTGCTACCAGTTGGATATCGTTGGCCGTCACTTTTTGAATTTTTTCGTACACTTCGTTGAGCGAACTTATTCTGCCATAGCTCAAAATGCTACGCGCATTGTTATGCATTTTCACCGCATTCGATTCTTCGGAAATGGCAATCTGACCGGAAAACTGAAGCTTGGCTTTTTGAAGTTGCTGCGGTCCCAATTGTCGATCGCGAAGCAGTTTCAATTCTTTATGTACCAATTCGATACTTTTGTTTAAGAATGTTTTGTCTGATCCGATGTAAATGGAAAAATTGCCAATATCGCTAAAAGGCGTATAATTCGATTCTATGTTGTAGGTGTAGCCGTATTTTTCGCGAATACTTAAATTCAAACGCGAATTCAATCCCGGTCCACCCAAATAGTTGTTCAGCAATGAAAAAGCAATTCTTTTCTCGTCCATCAAACCATAGGCTCTGTTTCCAATCATGCAGTGTGCCTGAAACAATCGGCGTTTTTTTATCTGCTCCACGGGAAAATAACCATTTACGGTTTCGCGCGTTTTGTTCGAAAAATTCGCCGGTTCATCGGCAAAATATTTCTCTACCAGCTTTACGAGCTTTGGAAAAGAAATAGGGCCAACCGAAGAAATAACCATTTTGTCGGTGGCGTAATTTTGAGCAATAAACTCTTTTACCGAATTGCGCGTAAACGATTTCACCATTCGTTTGGTGCCTAAAATGTTTTTCCCCAAGGGATGATCGGGGAAAAGCAAGAAATCGAAATCGTCGAAAATCTGTTCCGAAGGATTGTCGCGGTACGAATTTATTTCGTCAAGAATTACTTCTTGTTCTTTTTTAAGTTCTTTTTCAGGAAAAACGGAATGAAAAACGATGTCCGCAATCAATTCGAGTGTGCGGGCGTAATGTTGCGAAAGAAAAGCTGTTTGGATTACAGTTTCCTCTTTCGAAGTAAAGGCATTTAATTCAGCGCCTACATCTTCGAGGCGGCTCAAAATATGATATGCTTTTCGTTTTTCGGTTCCTTTGAAAATGACATGTTCAATAAAATGCGCCAATCCATTTTGGTTGGGCAATTCATCACGCGAACCGCTGTCGATGATTAAACCCAAATGCGCCACCGTTCCAGAGGTAGAATTTGCTACTTCTTGGTGCACCAACCGGATTCCGTTTTTAAGCTGATGTAATTGATATTCTGCCATTGCCGCGCAAAAGTAATGGTTTTTTATTATTCTAAGCACTTAATTACCAATTCAAATAAATGTAGGAAGGCTGGAAATAGAGAGTAGCCGATCAATAGGAACGACGGTGCAAACAATTTTAGTCTCGAAATTTGCTCGCCTATTTTTGTAGCAGATCAAAGCTTGTTTTATATTTATTGATAATCAGCGTGTTATAACTTTACTCGTTTAAATATTTAAAGTAAATAAATGAAAACCCGATGATTTTCACTTAATTTGTAAAATCTTTTACCAAATTTCGAATCCGACCAATGAGCAGTTTCTCCAAAATATTTAGCTATTTACTCCCTTACAAAGGGCTTGCTTTTTTTAGCATTCTTTTCGTCTTTTTATCTGCCTTTTTTTCCTTGTTTAGCTTGGCTTTGGTAGCGCCTTTTTTAAAAGTTTTGTTTGGGGAAACCGAAATGGTGACGGAATCGGTTGCTTTTGGACTGAATGCCAACTCAATCATTCATAATTTTAATTATATTCTGAGTCAGATTATTCTCGAAAAAGGCAAAGTACAAGCCTTGGTTTTTGTAGGAATTATTGTGTTGGTAACGTCGCTCTTCAAAAATATTTTTCTTTATTATTCAAAAGTATTTATTGTTCCTATCCGAACAGGAATTGTAAAACATCTTAGAGATTTGATATTCAACAAAATACTGATACTTCCGCTGAGCTATTTTTCGGAAGAAAAAAAGGGCGATCTCATGTCGCGAATGGCTCAAGATGTGCAAGAAATAGAAGTTTCTGTGGTTCGGTCGCTCGAGATGCTTTTTCGCGATCCAATTCTGATTTTAACCTACTTAGCGGCTCTGTTTTATATGAGCCCAAAATTGAGCATGTTTGTATTGGTATTGCTTCCGTTGAGCGGTTTTTTGATTGGTAAAATAGGAAAAACATTGCGGTCGAAGTCGTTTCAAGGCCAGAAAAAGCTCGGTCTGATTATGTCGGTTTTTGAGGAAACAATAGGTGGCTTGCGCATTGTTAAAGCATTTAATGCAGAAGAAAAAATGCATGCACAATTCGATTCCGTGAATGCTTCCTTTACTCAATTGCAAGCTAAAATATTTCGGCGCCAGCAATTGGCGAGTCCTTTGAGCGAATTTTTAGGAATTTTGGTCATGGTTATTGTGTTGTGGTACGGTGGAGCCATGGTTTTGGGCGAAAACAGCACACTTAGCTCATCGGTTTTAATTACCTATTTAGTTGTTTTTTCTCAAATAATCAACCCTGCAAAAGCCGTTACAACAGCTTATTACAATATTTTGAAAGGCTTGGCTTCGAACGATCGGATTGAAGAGATTTTGGGCGCCGATATTTCCATCAAAGAAAAAGAAAACCCACAGGTTTTTTCGGAATTCAAACACTCCATCGAATACAAAAATGTCCATTTCAAATACGATAAAGACACTGTTCTTCATTCAATCAATCTGACAATAAAAAAAGGAAAAGCAATTGCTTTGGTTGGTCCAAGCGGCGCCGGAAAATCTACTTTGGTTGATCTTTTGCCGCGCTTTATTGATGTAAGCGCCGGCGAAGTATTGATAGATGGCATAAACGTGAAAGACTTTAAGCTCAAAGAATTGAGAAATTTGATGGGAATTGTTAGCCAGCAATCGATTCTCTTTAACGATACTTTTTTCAACAATATCGCTTTTGGCATCGAAAATGCCACAGAAGAAGATGTAATTGCAGCGGCAAAAGTGGCCAATGCGCATGATTTTATCATGGAAACTCAAAATGGATATTATACCAATGTGGGTGAAGGTGGAAGCAAACTTTCCGGCGGTCAAAGACAACGGATAAGCATTGCGAGAGCAGTTTTGAAAAACCCGCCAATTTTGATTCTTGATGAAGCTACTTCGGCACTTGATACCGAATCGGAACGATTGGTGCAAGATGCTATTCTGAAACTCATGAAAAATAGAACTTCCATTGTGATAGCACATCGCTTATCCACCGTAAAACATTCTGATCAAATTGTAGTGCTCAGCGAGGGCGGAATTATCGAAAAAGGGAAACACGACGAATTGCTGCAAATGGACAGCGGTATTTACACAAAACTCCATAAATTGCAGATGTATTAGCGAATTCTTACCCAATGAAACATCCACGACAAAACAATTTTGACACATAGGAGGATGATTATCGTAGATGTTCCATGTGGCCGAAATATAAAATTATAAACACATGAAAATTAGTGGATTTACCATCGGAAAAAACGTTCATAAACTGTATTACCCAATAAAGCAAGCCATTGAATCTATATTGCCCATTGTTGATGAATTTGTGGTAGCACTTGGCGATAGTGATGAAGACGATAAAGCACGCGCGGAAATTTTAAGCATCGGAAGCGATAAAATTAAAATTATTGATACCGTTTGGGATATCAAAAAATATCCACGCGGAATGGAACATGCACATCAAACCGACATTGCAAAGAGTCATTGCAGTGGCGATTGGCTGTTTTATCTTCAGTCCGACGAGGTGATTCATGAAAAATATTTACCAATTATCCAACAGCGATGCAAGGCGTTTTTGGACGATCGGGAAGTGGAAGGAATGCTTTTTGACTACATACATTTTTGGGGCGATTACGATCATTTTCAAGATGGCCATTGTTGGTATCGCAAAGAGATCAGAATAATTCGAAATTTGCCCCAAATACATTCGTGGGAGTCGGCACAGTCGTTTCGGAAAATTCCTGATTTCGATCAATTGAACTATCGGCAACAAGAAAATACCTTTAAACTAAAAGTGGTCGATTCCGGAGCCACGGTTTATCATTACGGTTGGGTGCGCCCACCGGCATTGATGCAAAGTAAAATCAAGGTTTTTAATACAAATCATCAGAAAAATTTCTCCAACAATCTCGTGGTGAAGCAAGAAGAAAAACCGGCTCCTTTTGATTATGGAAACTTAAACTATCTTTCCCGTTTTCAGGAAACACATCCTTTGGTTATGAAACAATGGATGAGTCGGTTCGATTGGAAACACCAATTGCGGTATTCGGGACAACGAAATACATCCAACGGTTTAATTCATAAGCACGAAAAAACCAAATACCGCATCATCAGTTGGATCGAAAAAAACGTTTTGTTCAATCACCGATTGGGTGAATTTAAGAACTATATTTTGCTAAAAAGATAATTCCTATCAACACAGGAATTGGCAAACGAATTTCTATTCGTGTTTTTCAATCAATGGCTTCACCAATCAGCGTAGCCGCCGTACAGCGCAGTATTTTCACCTTTACGTAGTCGCCAATGCGGAAATCGCCTTTTGGAAAAACCACCGTTTTGTTTTGAGAATTTCTTCCGGCCAAATCGGTATTGGAGCGTTTTGAATACGATTCTGCCAACACTTCAAAAACTTTTCCCACATCTTGTTTGTTGGAGCGAAGCGATAATTCTTGCTGTAGATCGATGATTTCTTTTAATCGACGGCTTTTCGTTTCTTCCGGCACATCGTCCGCATATTTCTTTTGAGCAATGGTATTGGGGCGTTCCGAATATTTGAACATAAATGCGTAATCGTAGCCAACCCACTCCATCAGCGACATGGTTTGCTGATGATCAGCTTCGGTTTCGCCGCAAAATCCGGCAATTACATCGGTGGATAGCCCACAGTCGGGAATGAATTTTTTGATCGTTGAAATCCGATCCATATACCATTCGCGCGTGTATTTTCGGCTCATCCGTTTCAATACTTCGTTGCTGCCCGATTGAAATGGCAAATGAATGGCTTTGCAAATATTGGAAGTATTGGCAATTGTTTTGATCAATTCGTCCGAAATATCTTTTGGATGTGAAGTAGCAAAACGAACACGCAGTTGGGGCGAAATGGCNNACGCAATAGGTGCAGAAGTTTTCGCAGCCGCGCATAATCGAAATAAAAGCCGAAACGGTATTGTTTCCTAAACGAACAGGCTCAATTTCGGCATAGGTTTCTTCTTCCGAAAGCAAAACATTGATTGCTCTTCGTCCGCTTTCAACGGTATGAATCAGATTTGGTAAATCACGATAAGCATCCGGCCCCACAATCAAATCCACTGCTTCTTCTTCGTCGAGCAGTTGCTGTTTTAGTCGTTCGGCCATACAACCCAAAATTCCTACTTTTAAATTCGGATTGATTTTTTTCATCCGCTTAATTTCTTTTAAGCGTTTTCGAATTCGCTGCTCGGCATTGTCGCGGATGGAACAAGTGTTGATAAAGATAATATCAGCATTTTCGGCCTTGTCGGCAGTTATATATCCCTCTTTTGCCATGATAGATCCAACAATTTCGCTGTCGGAAAAGTTCATTTGGCAGCCGTAGGTTTCGATGTATAATTTCTTATTCTTTGTATTTTCTTGATTGTCTGTCATTTTGAACGCGTTTTTTTAGAAAAGGCGAACCGCTGCTCGCCTGCAAAGTGTTTTGGTTTAAAATTGCCCAAAATTACATAAAACTTATCAGAACTGACTTTGTCGATTGTCCGGAAATTAATTTGAACGAAGAGGGTTAAAACGGCGATTGGATTTGCGGGAAATAGGTTGCCGGAACAAACTGCAAGGACAGATTTGGCTTGGTGGTAGGATTGTAAATTCCGTAATATTTTATTTTTACGGAACGTTCCAGCAGAAAGAGAGGGAGCAATATTCGGTAAGACCTCTCCGTGGTCTTGAAAATTGCGCATGTTTTTCGTTTTACCTATAAACTCCCTATCACAACCCATCCGAATATCTATTTTTGGATTAAAAAAGAAAACTCGGATTCGTAAAGCGAATTCAAAAACAACTACGAAGTATTCATGAGTTCCTTTATATTGATTAATTCACGAATAAATTACTAAATTTGAATATCAGAAGCAAACTTTGAATTTTTAACTAATTGGTTATTAATACCAAAATTTGACGTTAGTCAGAATGCCTAAATAGATCAGATAAAAAAGATATAAAAAAAATTATTAACGTTGAAAAAATCATTAACGTTGAAAAAATTAAAGATTGTATTAATGTTTATGTTTTTATTGACTTTTTTTTCCTGCACAAAAGAAAAAACGGTTTTTGAAACAAGTGTTTGGTGGTTTGGTCATTGGCAAAATATGGACGAACCCTCATTATTCTTTTCTATAGGTCAAAAACCT
>DMBV01000146.1:0-13069 GCA_003445975.1 Bacteroidales bacterium | reverse complement strand
CTGACAAGAAAATTTTATCGAAAATTAATGATCGGTTAAAAGACATATCACGAACTTTTTTTTCGGGCATAGGAAAACCAGAGCCCTTGAAGCATAAGTATAAAGGATTTTGGTCGCGCAGAATTGATGGCGAACACAGATTGATATATAAAATGAAAGACGATGAAATATTGATTGCGAAATGCAGATTTCATTATGACTAAAGCAGAAAAACCCTTGCTTCAATACATTATAACACCAAACAGCACTTCGATTTTGAATATATTGTTTAAATTTGTTTCACATATAAGTTAGCAGTCCTTCAGGAAGGAAATTGCAAATTGTAAGCTTGTAAATTCAGTCTATTGTAAGATTATCAGATAATTTGTTTCGTTCAAAGTCAAAATTATGGAAACCAACAGGCAGTTAGACCTCGCGTTCAACTTTGTTCAATATACCGGACAGCATCTATTTTTGACCGGCAAAGCGGGGACAGGAAAAACCACGTTTTTGAAAAGCCTGAAAGAGAAATCGACAAAGCGAATGATTGTTGTGGCTCCCACTGGCGTAGCAGCAATCAATGCCGGCGGTGTTACGATACATTCTTTTTTTCAACTTTCTTTTGGGCCGCAAATTGGTTTGGAAAACGCTTCCGAACAACAAAACAGATATAGCAAAGAGAAAATCAATATCATTCGCAGTCTCGACCTTTTGGTCATCGACGAAATTAGTATGGTTCGAGCCGATTTGCTGGATGCCGTCGATCGGGTTTTGCGCCGATTTCGGGACAGAAACAAAGCTTTTGGCGGAGTTCAGCTGCTGATGATTGGCGATTTACAACAATTGTCGCCCATTGTAAAAAACGATGAATGGAGTTTGCTTCGAAAAGAATACGACACCGTCTATTTTTTTAGTAGCAAGGCGCTGCGCCAAACGGCCTATGTGAGCATCGAACTTATTCATGTATTTCGCCAGCAAGACGACCAATTTATCTCCATTTTGAATAAAGTAAGAGAGAATAAACTTGATCAAAATTCACTTGACGCATTGAATAAAAGGCATATTCCGAATTTTAAACATACCGACGACCAAGGTTTTATAACACTTTGTACACACAATATTCAGGCACACCGAATCAACGATACCAAACTACAACAACTGCCTTCAAAAACCAAGACTTTCAAGGCTACCATAGAAGGAAACTTCCCGGAATATTCCTTTCCGACCGATTTTGAATTGAAACTAAAGGTGAATGCTCAAGTGATGTTTGTGAAAAACGACCCAGATGCCCAGAAACTTTTTTACAACGGAAAAATTGGAAGAATCACCAAAATTGAGGAGGAACTTATTTATGTGATTTGTCCCAACGAAGAAGATGAAATTGCCGTAAATCCTTTGCAATGGGACAACATTAAATATTCGATCGATGCAGATACTGCAGAGATTAAAGAAACGATAGAAGGTTCTTTTCGTCAGTTTCCGCTCAAATTGGCTTGGGCAATCACCATTCACAAAAGTCAGGGATTAACTTTTGAGCGCGCCATTATCGACGCCGAAGCCTCTTTTGCACACGGACAAGTATATGTGGCGCTCAGTCGCTGCAAAACCATGGAAGGCATGGTGTTGAGTACACCCATTTCGAACCGAAGTATTATCAACGACGAAACGGTGAGCGGTTTTATTCAGAAAGTGGAACAAAATCAGCCCGACGAACAGAATTTGTTGGCAGCAAAATTGGCCTACCAGCGCGAGTTGTTGATGGATTTGTTTCGTTTCGATCGCATTAAAATGCTGACAAACTCTATCAATAAACAGATGTGCGAAAATTCATCCGGTTTTCCACAGCTTTTGATTGATCATTTTAAACAAATTCAATTTGATTTTCAGAATGAATTGATGACTGTATCTGAAAAATTTCAACTTCAAATTGAAAAACATTTAGCCACACAAGCCGATGTGGCGGAAAATGCTGCTTTACAAGAACGTATTTCCAATGCTGCAAATTATTTTCACGCCAAATTGAAAACAATACTTATCGATCAGGTGGAAAAGGCCGATCTGGAAATTGACAATGCAACTTTGCGCAAACAGATAAACGCAACAGCCAAAAATCTTTTGGAAGAAACGGAATTGAAACTGATTTGCTTAGATGTATGCAAAACCGGTTTTCAGGTGAAAAAAGTATTGGATACGCGAGCCAAAGCAATGATGGAGAAAGACTTGCCCACTTCAAAAAAACGCAAGGCCAAAGAAGTGAGCTTGCCCGATTCCATTCCTCATCCGGAATTGTATTCTTTGCTTCGCGCGTGGCGATACGAAAAATCAGTAGAGTTGAGAATTCCGGTTTATCTGATTTTCTCTCAAAAAGCTTTGATCGAATTGGTGAATTATTTGCCCACCGATAAAATTTCTCTGACGTTTATAAATGGTTTAGGGAGTAAAAAAATCGACCAATTTGGTGTCGATATCATTCAAATGATACAACATTATTGCAACGAAAACGCGATCGAAAAAGGGGAAATACCGTTCAAAAAATCCTCAGAAAAAAAACCGAAACCAGATACCAAAAAACTGAGTTTCGAGCTGTTTCAATTCGGAAAAACAGTGGAGGAAATTGCGGAAGAAAGAGGATTTGCAGTTACAACCATCGAAAGTCATTTGGCCTATTACATTGGCTTGGGAGCGATAGACGCGAAGCGATTTTTGAGCGAAGCGAAACTCCAGAAAATTGTTGGCTATTTGAAATCGGTCGAAGACAAAAGCTTGGGCATAGCAAAAGCGCATTTTGGTGATGAGTTTACTTATAACGAACTGCGAGTTGGTCTGTTTTATTTCGGATTTTTGGAAAAGGAAGAGGGATTTTAAGAAGTTTGATAGCAGATTATTCTGTTATGTCGAAATTTAGGCTCGCTATATTTTGCATTGGATAGTTGAAAAATTGACTTTCTTCGCCTCGTCCCGATCACAATCAGAAAAATCTCCTGCCGTCCACAAACAATTTTCTATTCCTTTCTTTTGAAGTCTGCAAACAAATGTTTTGCCCATTTCGCGGCCAATTCAACCATTTAATTTAATTATTTTCTCAATGCATTCAAAACGATTGTATGTTGCACAATATCAGAAAGATAAAAAAATCAAAACAGGCTAAAAACAAGTCGTTGTTTTAGAATAATCAAAAAGGTATTTGGATTAATAGAAATTTTATGTGTTATTTTGCCAAAATTTTTAAACCGCAAAAATTATCATTTTAACGCAATCAGTTTTTTTGCTCATAAAAAAGGCTGTTTAAATTCTAAAAGTTCGTAATGGCGAAAAATTTAGTAATCGTTGAGTCTCCTGCAAAAGCAAAGACAATAGAAAAAATTCTTGGAAAGGATTTTCTGGTAAAATCCAGCTTTGGTCATATCGTGGATCTGGCTAAGAAAGATTTTGGTGTGGACATAGAAAACGGATTTATTCCGAACTATGAAGTTTCTGCCGACAAGAAAAAAATAGTGAGCGAATTGAAGAAGGAAGCAAAAATAGCCGAAGTGGTTTGGTTAGCCTCCGACGAAGACCGCGAAGGAGAAGCCATTTCGTGGCATCTTTTCAATACATTGGGCTTAAAAAAAGAAAACACCAAACGGATCGTTTTTCACGAAATAACAAAATCGGCCATTTTAAACGCAATCGAAAATCCGCGCGAAATCGACATTCATCTTGTTGATGCACAGCAAGCACGCCGCGTTTTGGATCGACTGGTGGGTTACGAAGTTTCGCCGGTTTTGTGGCGAAAAGTGAAACCATCACTTTCGGCCGGCCGCGTTCAGTCCGTTGCTGTTCGATTGATTGTGGAGAAGGAAGAAGAAGTGAAAGCGTTTCAAATCGGATCTTCTTATCGTCTTACGGCTAAATTCAATACGGATCAAAAAGATGTTTTGGAAGCCGAATTGCCAACACGTTTCGCTACAAAGCAAGAAGCATATCAGTTTTTGAACGATTGTGTGAACAGTAAGTATAAAGTGAAAAGCGTCGAGAAAAAGCCCGGAAAAAGAACTCCGGCGGCTCCTTTTACCACCTCTACATTGCAGCAAGAAGCCAGTCGCAAATTGGGGTATTCCGTAAGCAAAACGATGTTGGTGGCCCAGCAATTGTACGAATCCGGAAAGATCACCTATATGCGTACCGATTCCGTCAATCTGTCGCAACAAGCCATAAATCAAGCCAAAGAAGTGATTGCCGATTCGTTTGGTGCAAATTATGTAAAAACACGCCAATTCACTACCAAAACAAAGGGAGCACAGGAAGCGCATGAGGCCATTCGTCCTACCGATTTGAGTAAGGACACTATCAGCGGCGACAGTGCTCAACAACGCTTATACAGTCTGATTTGGAAGAGAACAATTGCCGGACAAATGGCCGATGCATTCATCGAAAAAACGATTGTAGAAATCGAAATCAGCAATAAAAAAGAACTCTTAGCCGCCAAAGGCGAAGTGATCACTTTTGATGGTTTCTTAAAAGTATATATGGAGTCTTTCGACGACGAAAATTCGCAAGAAGAACTAGCAAAAGGAATGCTTCCAAATGTAGCCGAAAATCAACCGCTCGATTTGAAAGAAATGATTGCCACCGAGCGTTTTAGTCAGCCGCCTTCCCGATATACCGAAGCCAGCCTGGTGAAGAAACTCGAAGAATTGGGCATTGGACGACCATCAACTTACGCTCCAACTATCTCCACAATTCAAAAAAGAGAATATGTAAGCAAAGCCGAAAGCGAAGGATATGAACGGGAATACCAACTTATTTGTTTGAAAAAGGGAAAACTCACCGAACGAATTCAAACAGAAAAAACAGGAAACAACAAAGGGAAACTGATTCCAACAGATATCGGAATTTTAGTAAACAAGTTCTTGGTTGCTAATTTTGCCGAAATAGTTGACTATCAGTTTACTGCCAAAGTAGAAAAAGAATTTGATGCCATTGCCGAGGGAAATAAAGTTTGGAATGAAATGATAAGCAATTTCTATTTCCCTTTCAAAAAACGTGTAGAAGATGCCATGAACAATGCCGAACGCGAAAAAGGCGAACGATTGTTGGGAATCGATCCTCAATCGGGCAAAAATATTTATGTGAAAATTGGCCGTTTTGGTGCGATGGCTCAAATTGGCGAAAGTTTAGATGAAGAAAAACCACGCTTTGCAAGTCTGAAAAAAGAACAGTCTATCGAAGATATAAGTCTGGAAGACGCCTTGTCGCTCTTTGATTTTCCACGATCGATGGGCAATTACGAAGGAATTGAAATGACCGTGGCCATCGGCCGCTTTGGTCCTTATGTGAAACACAACGGAAATTTTGTTTCTCTGGAAAAAACCGACGATCCGGCAAGCATCACCAGCGAACGATGTGTTGAACTTATCGAAGCCAAGCGCCAAAAGGACATCGATCGGTTTATCAAATCTTTTGACGAAGATCCCAATATTCAACTTCTAAATGGCCGCTGGGGAACGTATATTTCATTTAAAAAGAAAAATTATAAAATCCCGAAAACGGTGGATGCGGCTCAACTTTCGTACGAGGAAGCTGTCAAACTGATCGAAAGTCAGCAAAAAGGAAGCTCAAAAACAGCAACCAAAAACGCGCCTAAAAAAACAGTCGCAAAATCAAAAGCAAAAAGAAAGAAAGCGTAAGCGGATTTTTTACAGCCGAAAGAAATTTCGAAAAACAAAACCTTTTTCAAAAATTCAGGTATAAATAAGCAAATTTTTTAGAATGGATATTTCGACTTACTTTGAGCCTATTAATACTCAAGATTTCTATTTTCATCAGCATGAATCAAGCAAACGTATTGGAAATTTGATCCAACGTTACGACGAACAAGGTGTTTTTCCTGATTTATCCTCAGCCAAAATGGCCATCATTGGAATTGGTGAAGAAAGAAACGCCATAAACAACCAAGGATGTGGAAACGGGATGGATGCTGTCCGAAATTATTTTTATAATTTATATGTCGGCAATTATTCTCTGCAAATGGTCGATTTGGGAAATATCCGCATCGGTTTCGACGCCAAAGACAGCTATTATGCCTTAACAGATGTGGTAGCTCATTTGCTGGGAAACGAAATTATTCCAATCATCATCGGTGGAAGCCAAGATTTGACCTTCGCCAACTATCAAGCCTACGAAAATTTAGGCCAAATTATTAATATTGTGGCCGTCGACAATCAGTTCGATCTCGGCGAAAATGAAGCGGAACTAAATGCCAATTCCTATCTTTCAAAAATTATCTTGCATCAGCCAAACTACCTTTTCAATTATACCAACTTGGGATTTCAAAGCTATTTTGTGAATCCAAGTGCCGTAAAATTGATGAAAAATTTGTTTTTCGATACCTATCGTTTGGGAAATGTACAAGCCAATATGGAAGAAGTAGAACCCATGGTTCGCAATGCCGATATGATAAGTATCGATATTTCGGCCATTCGCCAATCGGATGCTCCCGGAAATACAAATGCAACACCAAACGGATTTTATGGCGAAGAGCTTTGCCAAATTACTCGTTATGCCGGACTGAGCGATAAGCTTACTTCGATCGGTTTTTACGAATACAACCCGGAATTTGACAAAGGTGGACAAACAGCTCATTTAATTGCGCAAATGATTTGGTATTTTGTGGATGGGTTTTACGCCCGGTTAAATGATTTTCCGGTTGATAAAAATAGCAGCGACTATAAGAAATTCATGGTAAAACTGAGTGGCCGTAGTGATGAATTGGTGTTTTACAAAAGCAAAAAAAGCGATCGCTGGTGGATGGAAGTAGATTGTAGTGCCACCATAAAAGCCAAATACGAACGACATTATCTCGTTCCCTGTTCTCCGGCCGATTATGAATTTGCCTTGGAAGACGATATTCCGGATCGTTGGTGGCAAGCCTATCAAAAATTAATGTAGATTTGACGAGTAAAATTCGTGTCTATTTGTCATAAAAAATCGTTCAATATGTATTTCGATTTCGTTTTTGGGTTTTTGTTTTGCTTTCCGAAAAGCTGAAAAATAAAAGGACGAATCTGATTGTAACTGTCACAAAAAACAAAAGTCCTGATCTTTCAGGACTTTTTTCATTTATTTAGAATATGGAAAAAATAAAAAAGATTGCTATACAAGGTGTTCGTGGCGCGTTTCACGAAATTGCCACACGCCGGTTTTTTCAAAATCAAGAAATCGAAATTGTTCAATGTCTAACATTCAACGATTTGTTCGATAGCCTGCTGTTTGGCGAGTCGGATTATGGCGTTGTAGCCATCGAAAATTCTTTGGTGGGAAGCATTATTCCCAATTATGCGCTTCTTCGCAACTCAAAATTGAAAGTCTTGGGCGAGCTCTTTCTGCGAATCGAACAAAATTTAATTGTGTTGCCCAACGAAAAAATGCAAGACATTCAGGAAATTTATTCGCATCCAATGGCCATTGAACAATGTCTTGAATTTCTAAACCCCATGCGCCGTGCAGGAGTTCGGATATTGGATTCTGAAGATACAGCTCTTAGTGTAAAACGAATTGCCGACCAACGACTCAAAGGAGTCGCTGCCATTGGCAGTTCACTTGCTGCCGAAATTTACGGACTGGAAATTCTTCAAAAAAATATCCAAACCAATAAAAAGAACTTTACGCGTTTTTTGGTGATTTCAAACGAGCTCAATTACCAAATCTACATTCAATCAGTGGAGAAAAACAAAGCCTCGCTTTATTTTAAACTACCAAATGAAGAAGGTAGCCTTTCTCAAGTATTGTCTGTATTGGCATTTTATAAAATTAATCTTTCCAAAATTCAATCCTTGCCAATTGTTGGCACCGAATGGGAATATATGTTCTACATCGATCTGGTTTTTAGCGATTATGAAAAATACCAAGGCGCTTTGGCGGCTATCCAACCGCTAACAATAGAGTTGACGATCTTGGGCGAATACCAAAAAGGAGAACGGCCTGTCGAAAACAAAAGTTAAAATACTTTTTAACAAAATAATTCCTCCAATTACTGTAAGTTATGCACATATGTTCATTATATTTGTGAAATTAATTTAAACAAAAGGAGGATAAAATGCCTAGAGGTGACAGAACGGGTCCAAATGGAGCCGGCGCAATGAGTGGCCGCAGACAAGGTAATTGTAACGGAAATACAATACCTGGATTTCATGCAGCTCGATTTTTTCAGGAAGAAACCGCTTTTTATGGTCGTGGAATTAGCCGCGGAAGAGGAGTTGGGAATCAATTTGGTGGCGGTTTTGGAAGAGGTGGTTTCGCTACTTATTCAAAAGCAGAAGAGAAAACAATTCTCGAAAGTCATATCAATCAACTGAAATTACAATTAACCGAATTAGAAAACCAATTTAAAAATCTGGAGAAATGAGCGGATTTGGACAAGGTAAAGGATTGGGAAATGGTGGCGGTAGAGGAAGAAACAAAGGCGGAAGTTTTGGCGTTGGCGGTTTTTGTGAATGTACAAAATGTGGCGAAAAAATTTCTCATCAGCAGGGCGTTAAATGTACAGAAATGAAATGTCCTTCGTGCGGAAAGGCGATGGTTCGTCAAGAATTGCTGGACAAAAAACGGTCGAATTCTAAAATCTAAAACAACAGCATTTAAAATTTCGGCATTGAGGTATTCGTTTTGCGACAAGAAGCGTTTTTGTTAAATGCCCAAGAGGCTAAAATACAGTTTATTGGAACAAAACGAGCAATCAACGATTTGATTTTTGCTAAAGGCGGACGTGGAATTTATTTGAAATATAAACAGAAAGTGTAGGCATGGAGTTGTGCTGAGGATTTGGATTTTAGTAAAAAACAAATCGAAGTGTTTTTATATTGTGTCAAAAAATGTTTTTAGATATTGATTATTTCTAGATATCTTCGAAGGCCAAATTATCCTATAAAATAGCCACCACTAACAAAGAAGTAAATTGCACAAAATAAGTTCATTTGGGTTCGCCCATTCAGCAGTACTAATTCTTGAGTCAATATGAAAACTTACCTCGACTGTATTCCTTGTTTTCTTAGTCAAACATTACGTGCCGGACGATTGGCCAGCCAAGACGATATGCTTATCAAACAACTCTTAGATCAAATCGCCAATCAAATAGAAAATATCCCGATGGAGAAAACGCCCGCTGAAATGGGTGAAATAATTTACAGGAAAATCCGAGAAGTGAGTGGCGTTTACGATCCTTATAAAAGCATAAAATCGCAAAGCATTCAGGAAGCAAAACTCTTACTTCCTACTCTAAAAGCCATTCTGGAAAAATCCGAAAACCGACTTCAAGTAGCCATTCGGATAGCCATTGCCGGCAATGTAATCGACTTTGGTATGAGCAAGAAGTTCAGCCTGACCGAGGATGTGTATCGGATATTGGTTCAGGAATTTGCGCTTTTCGATTTTGAGGCATTTCAAGCTCATTTGGAAAAAGCAAACACCATTTTATACATTGGCGACAATGCCGGAGAATCGGTTTTTGATAAGTTACTTATCGAAGAGATGGGAAAAAAGACCTATTATGCTGTTCGCGAAATTCCCGTAATCAACGATGTGATTGTGGCTGATGCAATTGACAGCGGTCTGCAAGAAGTAGCAGAAATTATTTCTTCTGGAAGTCAGGCGCCTGGAACAATTCTGAACAGATGTTCTCCCGATTTTGTAGGCTTGTTTCATCAAGCCGATCTGATTATCAGCAAAGGACAAGGCAATTACGAAGGTCTTTCGGACGAAAAACGAACGGTGTTTTTTCTGCTTAAAGCAAAATGTCCGGTGATTGCAAAAGATTTGAATGTGAAAGAAAATGATATCGTCTTGAAAGGAATAAATATTTAGCAGATAATGAAATCAGAATGTCATCGTAGAGCTTAAATATCAAATTATTAGAACTGCTAAAATGAGCGTAGAATAGTCGTTTAATTGATTGTCGATGCCAAAAGCAGCATAAACGAAAAGGCGNNAAGGATGAAGACCTGGAATTGGTAGGATATACAAGCTGTGGCGGTTGTCCGGGAGGAAATATTGAATACGCCCCCGAAGAAATGAAAAAAAACGGCGCCGAAATAATTCACCTAGCTACTGGATTGTTAGTTGGTTATCCTCCATGTCCTTATTTGGAACAGTTTAAACAGTTTATTCCCGAAAAATACGGAATTAAAGTGGTGGTGGGTACGCATCCTATTCCCGAAAAATACAAAATCACACACGATGTACTTAAAACATGGGAATCGGCTGAATGGCAGGAAAATTTAAAACCCACTATGTCGGATAAGACTGTAAGATTGGACTACAATTAAGCATTTTTTCGATTGTTCTTTTTTGTTGATTCGCTTTCTTGTAGGCCGATAGTTGATATGTATTCGCTACATTTGGAGTTAAATCAGTCGGTTTTTAAACTGAACAATACATTTTTCCACCTCTTCGAGCGAATTGCTTTCCATCAAATGGGCGCGTAAAGCGGCTGCCCCTTCAAAATCGTTGATATAGATCTTGAAAAAGCGTTTCAGAACCTGAAAATTACGATCTTGTCCCCAAGTTTGTACATACAAGCGGCTGTGCAACAACAAAGTGTCTAATTTTTCTTCAATCGTAGGTTGGTAGGTGGGATTGAAAAACCATGGATTGTGAAATATTCCCCTACCAATCATAAATCCATCGGCCGGATATTGAGCATGCATTCGGAATGCCTCTTTCATCGAAAAAATATCGCCATTGCCAATGATTGGAATATGCGGTTTGCATTCATTTCTGATCTCGAGTGCTTTTCCCATTTCTTCCCATTCGGCCGGAAAATCGGTTTGCATTTTTTGGGTGCGTGTATGCAAGATGATGGCGGCAGGATCTTGCGACAGCAAAAAAGAAATCCACTCTTCGGTGATGTGTTTTGTAAAACCTGTTCTCGTTTTTACACTTACAGGCAGTTGAGTGGCTTGTTTGGTAGCTTGAATAATTTCTCCGGCCAATTCGGGAAACTTTATCAAAGCCGAGCAAGAACCTTGTTTCACCACTTTTTTTACCGGACAACCCATATTGATATCTATTCCGTCGAATTCGAAATGTGCGTCGATATATTTGGTGGCTTCGTAAAATTTTTCCGGATTGTTTCCCCAAATCTGCGCTACCAACTTTACGTCTTTCGCTTTCAATAATTCTCGCTCCGACTGATTTACCATCAATCGACTTTTTACTTTTTCGCGCCCAATAGGATGACAAAGTCCGTCGGTATTTGTAAATTCGGTGTAAAGTACTTGCAAGTTATCAGCTTTGCTGAGCCTCAGCACAATTTCGCGAAAAACAGTGTCGGTAACATCTTCCATAGGAGCGAGCATAAAGCTCGGATTCTTAAGCGTATTCCAGAAATTGGGCATTTTGATTGTTTAAAACAGCAAAATTAATGTTTTATTTTCTTTCTAATCACAAATAGCATGATTGATAATCAGTATTATAATAAACTAGATCGGTTGAATGCTGCTGTATTGGAAATGTTTTTCGTGTTTTCTCTTCAAAGCCAACCGAAAGTTGGATAAAGACAGCTCAATTGAAAACAGATTCAATCAAATTTATGTGCAATGCGGGAAAAATGAATTATTCATTCTATTAAAATAAATAATATTAATGATTTTTTACGTTAAAATTTTCCTATTCTATTGGATGTTTTATATATTTGGGTATTATTTTATAAAAATGTACTACTATGGCAATATTTTCATTTAAGCAGCTAATTTACGGGGGAATGGTTTCAATAGCCGGAGTCGATGGAAGTGTAACTTCTTCGGAGACAAAACACGTAAACGAGGTTTTTGACAAATACCTGAAAATGGGTGGTAGCGAAAAGAAAGAAGTACTTAAAGTTTGGGAAGAAAAGGGCGAAGCCCCGTTTACGGAATTGCTGATTGCCGAACTTCAGGCATTTCCAAAACGAGATCAGATTGAAGCATTTTCGTATGTTATGAAATACATTAGCTGGTCGAAAACACAGTACAATCAAAGTGCTCAAAAGGAAGTGAAAGGAGTGGATCCTATTCGGGCCGAATTGGATTTGTATCATAAACGTGCTGAGTATATCATGCGTTCTTTGAGTTTTAGTGCCAAAGAATATGCAACAGCTACACGTACTTTGCGAACGCAAAAAAGGTAATTTCTTGAATTAAAATTTCTGCCGGCTCTTTTGAGACCGGCTTTTTTTCTTTATCTATTTTCTATCCATTAAATGTATGTTTCATTCTAGGAAATTCTTTTATATTCTATTTGTTGTGGGAGCACTCTATGCGCTTTTGGTGCAACAATTTTTTAAAAACGAAGCGCGTTTTATCATTCAGTCAAAATCATATCCAGCAAACGTAAGCTATAGTTTTAGTCAAGAATTTCAAGAATTGAATTTGCCAATAAATGAAACGCTGAATTTGCACGGACTTTGGTTTAAAAAGGCCGACAGCGCATCAGTGGTATTGTTTTTTCCTGATCAAGAAACGGATTTGCGAAAAATAAAAATAGAAAAGAATAACTATTATGAAAGTGGCTTTGGAATAGTGATAGCAGCTTATCGGGGCAGCGCCAAATCGACCGAAAAAGCAACCGATGAAGCCGATTTATATTCCGATGCCCAACATTGGTATAATTTTGTTCGATCGCAATATTCCGAAAATAAAATCATCGTTGTTGGAGAAGGTTTTGGTGCTAGTATTGCTGCCTATATAGCGGGAGAAAATAATCCCAAAGCACTCATTTTGGAAACGCCCGCTTTTTCTTATTCCGATTATTTGGCAAAATCGCGTTTTTGGTGGATCCCTTTCAATACGTTTACTTCCTTTCATTTAAACACTTGGGAAAATATCCGAAAAGCCAGTTGCGAAATTGTTTTGATTATTGATACGAAAAAAAGCAAAAACGCCCTCGAGCTTGGTCGCTATCTAAAACCGACCGATCTTCTTTTTGAGCTCAGCCCAAGCAATGAGTGGAGTTCGGCAACAAAACAAAAATTTGAAATCTACCTCAATTCTATTCATTAGGAAGCGGGAATTATAGAAAATTTGCACAAACAGTTTGAAAATAAAATAATGCGCTTAAATTTGGCAACCATTTAATT
>DMBV01000145.1 GCA_003445975.1 Bacteroidales bacterium | reverse complement strand
AGGGGCCGAAAAATCGAAAAACAGATTATTTTAAAACCCTTCATTTGCTTTAGCTTCGCAAACAATCGGCTATTCATAGCAAAAAAAATGCGCTGTAAAACAAAAATAGGCTGCTTAGAGAATTAAGCAGCCTATTGCAGTTGTATAAAATGCAAATTTATTTCTTTTCTACGTTAAACAGATCTTTTTTATCTGTTTTTTCGACAGTATCGTGATTTTTCAATGTTTTTGAAACGGAGCTATAAGGGCCGGTAATAACCTCTTGATCGACTTCTACACCTTCTAATATCTGGATATTTGTGTTGTCTTGAATTCCTGTTTTTACGGCTTTCATTTCTGCTTTTCCATTTACATAAAGGAATACATATTCCTTCACTTCCTTTTTTGCAGAGCTTGTTTCATTTTCTGTTTCTTTCTTCTCGTTTCGTTTTTCGACGGCAGACAAAATACGACCGCTGGTATCGGCTCTTGTGGTTACTGCAGCAATTGGTACTGACAATACGTTCCATTCGGTATGTGTTTGAATATCTACGGAAGCAGACATCCCGGGGCGAAATGGAGAATAGGCCGGATTGTTTTCTGGGACTAAATCTTTATACGAATCGCTCAATATTCTAATTTTTACAGCAAAATTCGTAACTTGATTTGCGCTTGTTCCTGTGGTATTTGCAGAAGTGGCTATTTCGGTTACCAATCCTTTAAATTTCCGATTGAGATAAGCATCTACTTCTATAAGTGTAGTATCCCCAAAATGAACACGAACAATGTCGTTTTCACTGACTTCTACATTCACTTCCATACTATTTAGATTTGCGATGCGCATAAGCTCCGTTCCTGCCGAAAACTGGGATGCTCCCGTAACGCGTTCGCCACGTTCTATATTTAGTTTGGAAACAGTACCGTCTTGTGGAGCGTAAACGGCTGTTCTGTTTAGGTTTTCTTTGGCTTCACGCAAAGAAGCCTGAGAACTTTTTACTTGAAATTCGGCCGATTTTAAAGTTTGTTCGGCGGCATCGACGCGCGATTTAGAAACTTCGTAAGCCGATCTAACTGTTTCCATTTCCGAATCGGAAATCACTTTCTTTTCCCACAAAGCTTTGTTTCGTTCGAAGTCTAAGGTGTTTTTCATAAATTCAGCTTTGGCTTGAGCAATATTTGCGCGGGCATTTGCTTCGGAAGCTTTTTGCGAATTAAGACCGGCTTCGCTTCTTTCGTAAGCGGCCACATACGATTCGGGATCAATTTTTGCGAGAAGTTGCCCTTTTTTTACCATATCGCCTTCAAAAACAGTGAGTTCAATTACTTCTCCTGAGATGAAAGGGCTAACCATGATGTCTTTTTCGGGTTGAATTTTTCCGTTGGCGGTCACCGTTTCTACAATGGTTACTTTGGTCACTTTTTCAATTGTAACCTTCGTAGTTTCGGATTTTCCTATTTTCCCATTTTTCTTCAGGACGGCTAACACTACAATCACGATGATTAAAGCGCCTCCTATCCAATAAATCAGTTTTTTATTCATTATCTTAGAATTCTTTTAATTATGGATTTGGCTTAAAATTTTAGTTCAACTCCCATATAGAAGTCAAGTATTTTTGTTTTGAAAATATAGTCGTATTTTGCTCGAAGCAAATCGGATTCGGCTTGTGTAAGTCTTGATTTTGATATGTTGTAATCAACAGAATTGAGCATTCCCAAAGTAAATTTTTCTTCGGTATATTTAAATGCTTCTTTCAAGGACAAAACAGTGGCTTTGTTGGCATGATAGGTTTTGTATGCGGCAATGGCATCAAAATACTTTTGTTCTATGCTTTTGCGCAGGGCGTTTTTTGCCAACTCCAAATTGAATTTGCTGTTTAGAGTTTGAATTTCCGCTTTCTTAACGCGTGTGGTTGTTTGATAGGCGTTAAAAATGGGGACGTTTAGCGATAAGGAAAGATATTCGTTCATCTTGTCGGAAAGTTGTTCCCAAAAGGCCATGGTAGGCTCGTTGATTTCAGAAATGTTTACAGACGAATTGATGCCGCCGCGCAATGACAAGGATGGATAGGCAGATCCTTTGGCAATCATAAGTCCGCGGTTTGAGCTTAAAACATTCAGTTCTGCACGTTTAATTTCGGGCATAAAACCAACGGCATTGGCATAAACTTGCTCTGACGGAATTACGGAAAGCTCATCATTGATAGTGATATTGGGATGTTCAATTTCAAAATCTTCATTTGCTGGCAAATCTAAAATCTGAAGCAAATCGAGATAAGACAAGCTCAGGTTATTGTCGGCACGAATCACATTTACTTCTTCCATCAATCCTTGGGCTTCTATCTCCATCAAATTTCCTTTTGGGAGTTTTCCGGCTCCAACCAAAATCTTTGTTCGTGTAATTTGTTGCTTTGTGATTTCAGTTTGATTTTTAGCAACTAAAAGCATTTCGTGGTTAAACAAAATATTGAGATAGGCTCCTGTTAATTGCAAGGCAATATCGTTTTCCATTTTTTCCGAATCGTACAGACTGGAAGAATAGTCGAGTTCGTTTTGCTTAACAACGTTGTATTTTTGAAAACCATCAAAAAGAGTAACGGAGCTATTTAAACTGTAGTTCGAACTTGTATTTTTAGTGTTTATATAAGTATTTTCGGGGCCAACAAATCTTCCCCAATTGTAATTGATGGAGGAAGACGCATTCAATGATGGGGCAAATTCAAATTTGCTTTGTTTCAAATCGGCCTGAACTGTCTGGACCTGCAATTTGCTTTGCTTAATTTGAATATTATTTTGTAAAGCATAATCAATACAATCTTTTAATGTCCAGACCTTTTGGGCCATTAAGCTACTAATGCTTAACATAAAAGCCAAAAACAAGGAGCTTATAAAGTAGGGATTTATCTTAAACTTGGTCATCGTAGTTTGTCTTATCATTTGGTTTACTAAGGTAATTAATTTTAGCGTTCACAATGTCTTTTATTGCTTTTTTGGTTGATTTTAGCTAAAAACATGCCACAATATATTGTTTTAGTCTTTGTTGTTTTAATTTGTTGTTCAATTGACGGCTTCTTTTGTATTCGGTTACAGTGCGAATCACTAAATAACGAATATTTTAAAAATAAATTATTTAAACAATCAAAAGGTTGCATCCTCTTACATCACTGTTGTCGAACCTGCCAAGAATTTCGAACTGTCCTGTTGGGAGAATTTTTCCAAGATCTTTGGTTTCGATAAACGAGATGCAATAAAGATTTGATAAATCGATTATGTTTATTCCGCCGCTCTGCCCAATTGGCAGAAAGTCGGTGGGGTCGTTTACATCTCGAATGAGAATTTTCATCCAGAGAGGATTTTCAAAAATTCCATTCCCTGTGGAGTAGGCTTGAGAGAGCAATTCGGTCATTCCGTATTCTGAATGTATTTTGTCGGTTCCAAAACCTAGGCTTAATTTCTGGTGCAGTTCTTCACGAATCATTTCTTTTCGGCGGCCTTTCATTCCACCCGTTTCCATAATGATGGTGTTTTTCAACTGAAACTGCTTTTTTTCGATTACATCGAGCAGAGCGTAGGAAACGCCTAGTAAGATTGTTTTTTGATTTCTGTTTTCTAAATCTTCGAGTTTATTGATAAGTTCGTTCAAATTGTTGAGGTAAAACCCGCTTTCTTTGTGTTTGCTTTTCTGAATGAGTTTTTCGGCCATATAAACCAGTGAAGAATCGCCATTTTCGATATAAGAAGGCAACAAAGCAAGTATGCAATAATTACTGATGGGGCCGTACTTTTTTTCGAATCCCAGGCTGAATGCCTTTTCATAGAGAGATAGGTCTTGCACAAAATGTTGACTGCGACCGGAATCGGTAGTTCCGCTGCTTTTAAATATTTTTTGAGTTTTTTCTTTCTCTGCTATTAAGGCGTGAGTTTTAAAAAAAGAGATAGGAAGAAATGGGATTTGGCTAAAGTGGGCAATTTTTTCCGGCAGGATTTTTCGGGAATCTACAAATTGACGATAAATGGCAATGTGTTCGTATTGAAAATGAAAGGCGGCTATACTCAAATCGTTAAAATCGGACTCGGTATCAATTTCGAACAGTTTTTGGATATATTCTTCCGGTTTCATTGGATTCGGCTTTTCGATGCCATTTATTTTGCAAAGATACGGCGTAAAAACAAAAAAGCCGTCAATTTATTTTGACGGCTTTTCTTCAGGCTATAAAAATTATTTAATGCCTAGTTTCTTTTTTACAAGTGGCAAAATGTTTATTCCGCCTTCGGCATAAAGTATAATTTGCTCGTTTCCATTGAGGACATAAGTAAATCCATTTTCTTTACCTACTGCTTTAATCGCGGATTGGATGCGATTGATCAAAGGCTGGGTTAATTCCATTTGTTTATTTTGAATTTCGTTTTGTGCTTGTTGATTGAAAGCTTCAATTCTTTGTTGTAAGTCTAGAATTTCTTTTTCTTTCGTTTGTTTAATGATTTGACTCATAGTGGCTTGAGTGGCTTGGTAATTGTTTATTTTCCCTTCGTACTCAGTCTGCATTGCTTTCATTTGAGACTCCAGTGAAGCAACATAATCTTGTAATTTCTTGTTGATCGAATCTTGGCCAGGCATCATGCTTACAATTTCGGCGAAGTCAATATAACCAATTTTAACAGGAGGAGCAGTTTGGGCCTGTGCACTTGCGCCGGCAATAAACAATACGATAACAACAATAGCTTTTAAAATATTTTTCATCTGTTTATAATTTGTTTTTGATTTGGTTCCTGCCATTCGTGGAAGTGAACTGTTTCGTTTAATTTCTTATGTATCTAGACTGAAGCAACTATTTAATGCAATCTTATCAATCAATCAACAAGTCGCAAATTTATAGTTTTATCTGAATAAAAAAGACGTTTTTAAGATTTTTTATCATTTATTCCGTTGTGTATTGTTACTAAATCCAAGTTCTTGTAGTACGTCGTCACTTATATCAAGTTTTGAATCTGAAAATAACAGACTTGCGCCCGCTGCTTTGTCGAAAACGATTCCCAGTCCACGGACTTGTGCTAGTTTTTCGATGGCATTGTAAACACGTTCTTGAATAGGCAAAACCAATTCTTCTCGTTTTTTGAAGAGTTGGCCTTCCTGTCCAAATATTTCTTCTTGGAATTTTTTTACTTCTCGTTCCTTTGAGATGATTTCATCTTCACGTTTGCGTTTCATATCTTCGGGCAATAATACGGCATCGGCTTGATATTTGCGATAAAGCTGATCAATTTCGCTAAAACGTTTCTCGATTTGAGCCTGGTAATTTTGTGAAAATTCGTCTAATTGATTCTGTGCATCGGTATATTCTGGAATGTTTTGCAAAATATATTCGCTATCAACATAGGCAAATTTCTGTCCAAAGCCTAGGGTAGTGAAGGCGAAAAAGAAGGCAACTAAAAGGCCGGCGTATAATTTATTTTGTGTTTTCATGAGCATTGATTTTTAAATTAGTATTCTCAATATCAAATCTGATACTTTGCTTAATATGAAATCCAAAATTGTGCCAAGTTTAATCCAAGCTTTGATTGATAGAAAAATGGAACTGTCCGCCATTTGCATCAGGTAAACCGGGAACTTCATCAAATCCATAAGCCCAATCCAATCCTAGGAGTCCAAACATTGGTAAAAACACGCGAACACCAACACCGGCTGCTTTATACACTTTGAAAGGAGTAAAGTTGGCAAAACTGTCCCAAGAGTTTCCTCCTTCAAAATAACCCATTACATAAATAGTTGCACTCGGATTCAATGAAAGTGGATAGCGCATTTCCAAGGTGTATTTATTGTAAATTACACTCCCAATATTGTTGTCTTGCGAATAATTGGCAGTTAAACTTTCGTTGGAATATCCACGCAAACCAATGAGTTCCCGGCCGTCCATATTGTTGTATCCCGACAATCCGTCGCCGCCAAGATAGAAACGATCGAAAGGCGTAACGCCAATATCTTTGTTGTAATAGCCAAGGAATCCAAATTGAGCACGTGTACTCAATACCAAATCGCCAAAAATAGAAGAAAAGAAATTGGCTTTCATTTTCCATTTATGATATTCCACCCATTTGTACTTATCTTCTACATCCATGGTGGTATAATCTTTACTGCTAAAGGCTGAATAGGGCGGAGTTAGTTCTGCTGTAAATCCTACATCGGAGCCGCCACGTGGGTAGATTGGTTGATCGGTAGAATTTCGATTGATGGTCAAAGTGTAATTAAAGTTATTAAACTGACCGGTTCCATCGCCAAAACTAAAGATACTATAGTTCTTTAACACATATTGTTGCAAATTGATCCCCATATACATTTGGAAAAAGTCATCAGGCCAAGTAAGTCGGCGACCAATTCCTACCGTCATTCCGTTAATTGAAAAAGAATTTGTCGGGTCAACATTTGCATCGTAAGAAGTTATTGTTGAATATTTTGAATGATACAGCGAAACGCTGAGTGCATTTGGTCGTTTTCCGCCAAGCCATGGTTCTGTAAAGGATGCGCTATAACTCATGTATCCGGCACCATAGGTTTGAAAGCGGACACTTAATTTTTGTCCATCGCCCGAAGGAACCGGTTGATATGCCTTTTTATTAAAGATGTTTCGGATGGAAAAATTGTTGAAAGAAAGGCCGATGGTTCCTATTATTCTTCCATAACCCCATCCTCCTGAAAGTTCTATTTGGTCTGAAGATGTTTCTTCAACAGTATAAATAATATCTACAGTACCATCGATTGGATTTGGCTGAACATCGACGCCCAGCTTTTCAGGATCGAAGTATTTCAATTGGGCAAGTTCTCTTTGGGTACGAATAATGGCTTCACGGCTAAACAATTGTCCGGGTCGCGTTCTAAGTTCGCGAACAATGACATGGTCGTTTGTTCGGGTATTTCCTTTGATGATAATATTTTTAAGATAGGCTTGTTCGCCTTCGCGGATACGGATTTCTAAATCAATGGAGTCGTTATCAACTTGAACTTCGACCGGATCGACACTGAAAAACAAATAACCATTATCCAAATACATAGAACTGACATCGGGTCCGTTTTGATTGTAGGAGAGGTTTGTTTCTAAGAGCTCTTTGTTATAGTCGTCTCCTTTTCTGATTTGGAGCACTGCCGCAAGATCGGCATCGGAATAGACGGTATTTCCCACGAAATTGATATCCCGAAAATAATATTTATTGCCTTCGTCCACGCGAATGTCAATGGTCATTGTATTGTCTTTTTTCCGATAAATGCTGTCGGAAATTATCTTTGCATCGCGATAGCCTAATTTGTTGTACTTAGCAATTAACAAAGCTTTGTCGTCTTCAAATACATCAGGAACATATTTTGAAGATTTTAGGAGCGTAAGGCGGAAACTTTTACTTAGGTAATTTTCAAAATCGCGGCGCATTTTGGGCCACTTAAATGTCAAAGCGTCTTTGCTTAGGTTTACAAGCAATTCATCAGCGTGTTTGAGCGGCCGGATAAACGCTTTTTCTTTTGTTTCTTTTAAGGAGGATTTGAGGCGTTCGGCTTTCACTTCCTTATTTCCAATGAGATTGATTTCGTCAATACGGATGCGGCTGTTTTTCTTTACATCGATTGCTAAAATAACGCTATTTGGCCTTTTCGGATCCGCTTTTTTCTGAATTTCTACTTGCGCATTGAAAAAACCTTTTTCCACAAAGTAGGATTCCAAAATTTCTTTGGTGCGAATCATCAAGTTTTCGGTAACTACATCGCCGGTTACGAGTTTTGATTTTTCCCGCAAAGTTTCTTCCGTACTTTTGCTAATTCCGTCGATGGTAAATCCCGATAAACGTGGACGTTCTTTCAGTGCTATTTCTAAACTAATATTGTTGTCGCGAATAGCCACAACGTTGATGCTAATGTCTTCGAAGAGACCTTGTTTCCATAGCTTTCGGATTGCAATAGGAATATCATCGCCCGGAACATTGATTTGTTTTCCTATACTTAAACCGGAGATAATAATTAGCGCATTCTCGTCGAGAAAGGCAATTCCGCTCACTTCGACTGATTCGATGGTATAAGATTTTGGTTTGGCGTAATCCAAGTCTATTAAAGCGTTTTCTTGTGCCTGCGACGAAAGAAATACGAGCAAGAGCACAAAGGTGCCAATAAATTTTAGTTTGGTGTATGATAAAAAATGTTGAATCTGCATAGGAGCTTACTTAGTTATTTGTTCACTTGTTTTACCAAATCGTCTTTCGCGTGTTTGAAAATCGACGATGGCTTTATAAAAATCTTCTTTTTCGAAATCGGGCCAATATTTTGGGCAAAAATAGAGTTCGCTATATGCAATTTGCCATAATAAATAATTGCTAATACGTTGTTCGCCACTGGTGCGAATTAATAGTTCCGGATCCGGCATATAGTTGGTACTCAAATGCTGAGTTATTGTTTCGCTCGTTATGGCTTGCGGCTCTAGTTCGCCATTTTTTGTTTTCTCTGCAATCTGTTTCACCGCTTCAACAATTTCCCATCGGGAGCTGTAACTCAAGGCCAAAGTCATTGTCATTCGGTTGTTTGCCGAGGTATTTTCCATGGCAGTCAGCAACTCGGCATAGGTTTCTTTTTTAAGGCTTTTCAAATCGCCAATGGCCTTTAGGCGTATTTTGTTTTTATTTAAGGTTTCTGTTTCCTTGTTGATGGTTTTTACCAACAAATTCATCAATGCATCGACTTCTTTTTGGGGTCTTTTCCAGTTTTCGGTCGAAAAAGCATAGAGTGTAACAAATTCGATTCCAATTTCTGCTGCTGCTTCTGCTGTATTCCGAACAGCGGCAACGCCATTTTCGTGACCAAAAACACGCATTTTTCCGCGTTCTTTTGCCCACCGTCCGTTGCCATCCATGATAATGGCAATGTGCTTTGGTAATCGGTTTGTATCTATCTGCTCTTTAAAATTCATGGTGCAAATTTAGAATAATCAATTATACTTTCTATTAATTAAATTTCTACAACTCACGTCTTTTTGTAAACGGAAGGCAAAAGTAATGTTTAATCCATAAAAAAAATACCAATCTCCATTATAGCCTTGATAATCGATCGAAACTACTTTGTCCAAGTTGTCGGTAAACGTTTTTCGGGCACTCCAAAACAAACTTAATCCAATTTTTCTGATAGGGCTAAACTTGAATCCTAGCCCAAACGGAGCTGCCATTGCCAATGAAGTGTTGCTGGACGAAAAAGCCGACAGTCCTGCGAAGACATAAGGAGTCCAAAAATTCTTTCTGTCGCCTATCGCATAAGGAAAGAAATTTAGTTCGCTTAGCAAAGCAAGCTCGGTGAGGTTTGTCGAAAGATTTGCGACCTGATTGTTGGGATGAGTCGAATTGAAATCGGTTGCATCGGACGTTAATCTACCCTGGCTTGCTGCAAGTCCTATCGCCCAGCGTTGATTTAGGTTGTATTTCAAAACGGCGCCGAAGGCTGGCTGACTTTCGATAAAATGCTTTTGGGTATTTAAGTCGCCCAGATAATAGGATGCTCCACCAAATGCGCCCACTTCTAATGTTTGAGCGAAGGAGGAAAACGAAACGCTCATTGTTAAAAACAGAAATCCGAAACGGATTAATTTTTTATAAATAGGATGATTGGCCTTTTTTTCCATATCAGTTTCGTTTATCTATTCCCCATAATAGTTTGGCTCTAAGCGTAGCAAAAAAGTTTTCATCGGGCAAACGAATCAATTGAATACTAAAAGATTCTTTTTCGATGATCAACTCTTCGCTCGAGCGGAAACTTTGCGTTCGGGCATCAAGACTCACAAAAAAGGAATCGTCGCGGCCGTCCACTTTTAATTTTATTTTTTTACTGTCAGGGATAACGAGTGGGCGTACTGATAAATTGTGAGGAGCAATGGGAGTGATAATAAAATTATTTGCGTCGGGCGAAATGATGGGGCCACCAGTACTAAGCGAGTAAGCCGTTGAGCCGGTCGGCGTTGCAATAATCAAGCCATCTGCCCAATAAGAGTTGAGGTATTCGTCGTCGATGAAGACATGAATAGAAACCATCGAATTGGGCTGTTGTTTGTAAATGGAAAGCTCGTTGAGTGCAAAATTTTTCTCGTTGAAGAGTTTGGAATGTGAACTCAGTTTAAGCAAACTTCGTGAATCGATCTTATAATTTCCTTTCAAAAGAGCATCAATCGCTTCTTGAATTTGTTCTTTATTTACGCTCGACAAAAATCCCAACCTGCCTAGATTGATTCCTAAAATTGGTATTCCGGAGTCGTGAACCATGGCTACGGTACTGAGCATATTTCCATCTCCACCGAGCGAAATGATAAAGTCTAACTTTTCGGCAGCATCGTAAGGAGTAGTAAACGAACGATAGGCACTTAGATCAAAATCGGTTTTTATCTCTTTGGCGAAAGGGCTAAAAAACAGGGTCGTTATTTTGGCTTTGTCCAACGAAACTATCAACTCTCGTAAAAAAGGAAAAGCCGAATCGCTAAGTGATTTACCAAAAATACCAATGACCATCTTCGTTTGATTTATAATTTATTACAAATGAATAATTTGCCGCTTATTCAGGGCAAAAATAATCTTTTAATTATCCCTAAAGAATACATGAATACAATATTAACAATAATTAACGGAAATGCCGTCAAATAAGGATATCGGGCAAATATTGAAATAATTAAAGCAGCCTATTTGGCGCTTTTTAGAGGCTCTAATCTCTTGTGATTTATGAAAATAAAGCACTTTCTAAAAAAATTTAGTTATATTCGTAGCTTAGTAAAAACAAACGAAATAACATGTTAAAACTATTATTGCAACCGGGTGAACTTAACAAAATTTCATCTAATTCGGATCAAAAGAAAATTCGGCAACAGAGTTTCATTCTGGAATATTTATATAAAAATGGACAAGGATCGAATCCTGAATTGGCAAAGCTTACCAATATGAGTTCGCCCACCATTAATAAGCTTTTGCAGGAGCTTGTTGGTTTGAACTTGGTACATGAATTAGGTTTTGGAGCTTCCATTGGCGGCCGCCGGCCCTATTTGTACGGTATCAATCCCAATGCAAAATACATTATCAGTATCGACATTGATTGCCGAATGATTAAAATGGCTGTTTTTAATCTGGGAAATGTAGCAGTTTCTGAAACCATTACGTATTATGACAATGTAAAGAATAAAAAGCAGGTTTTTGATGGAATATTTCTTCGTCTGGATGAATTGTTGGCCAAATTAGGTTTTGAAAAATCGCGCTATTTGGGAGTGGGAATTTCGTTGCCAGGATTGATTGAGACCAAAACGGGTGAAACGTATGGCGATATTTTAATCGACGGATTGACCTTAGAACAGGCTTTTCAAAAAAGGTACAATTTGCCTGTTTTTGCCGGCAACGATTCGCGGGTGATGGCTTTGGGAGAGCAGGCATTTGGGGCAGCCCGAAACAAAGAAAATGTGCTATGCATCAATATTTGCGACGGGATTGGATTGGGAATTATTGTGAACGGAAAAATATACGAAGGTAAGAGCGGATTTGCAGGTGAGTTGGGCCATATCAATGTTGTTGACGATGGTCTGCTGTGTACTTGCGGAAAAAAGGGCTGTTTGGAAACAGTGGCTTCCGGAACGGCTTTGATTCATCTTGCGCAACAATTCATTGCTGGCGGCAAACAAAGCCTTATTTCTGAAATGGTAAATAATGAACTAAATGAGATTCATGTTTCCACCATCATAGAAGCACTCGAAAACGGCGATGTTTTTGCTATCGAATTGGTGAGTAGTGCCGGCGACTATTTGGGAAAAGGAATCGCGGGACTCATTCATATTTTCAATCCGCAAATGATTATTATTGGAGGAAAAGTAGCAGAAGCCAATCATTTTCTGCTTGATCCCATTCAGCAAAGTTTAAACAAATATTCGATTCAGCGAATCAAGCAAGATACAGAAATCATCACCTCTTCATTGGGTGGAAAAGTGAAGCTTTTGGGGGCCATTGCTTTGGTTATGAATAAATTATTTGAAAAGGAAACCGAACAAAGTGTTTAAATGACTACGTGACAAAAAAATAATTCTTTTGTTTTCAAGAAATTGAATATGTCATTCGGTAAGAGAAAATAGGAATTCTAAAACATAAAAAAAGAGGTCGTCGACCTCTTTTTTTTTAACTGTTTTGTACTGAATCTGCCAGTTCGGAGTCAATCAATATTCGACCACAATATTCACAAACAATAATTTTTTTGTGCATCTTGATATCAAGTTGATGTTGAGGTGGAATTTTATTGAAGCAGCCTCCACACGATTCGCGTTCAATTTGAACCACGGCGAGGCCATTGCGTGCATTTTTCCGAATCCGTTTGTAGGCTGTTAACAATCGAGGCTCGATCAGGCTTTCCAAATTGGTCGATTTCTCAACAAGCTCATTTTCTTCTTTCTTTGTTTCTTCAACAATGGCATTCAGTTCGGAATCTTTAATTGTCAATTCGTTTTTCCGATCATCAATTACTAAAGTGGCTTTTGAAATATCAGCTTTTCTCAATTCTAGATCAGCACTGTATTCTTTGATTCGTTTTTCGGCCAGTTGAATTTCCAAATTTTGAAACTCCAATTCTTTGGTCAAAGAGTCGTACTCGCGATTATTGCGTACGTTCATTTGTTGCTCTTCGTATTTTTTTATCAAGGACTGGCTGTCTAAAATACTTGCTTTTTTTTCAGCAATCTGACTCTCTAATTGAGAGGTTTCTTGAATATAATTATCGATACGCGTTTCTAATCCCGCAATCTCGTCTTCCAAATCTTGCACTTCCAAAGGGAGTTCTCCACGGATAATCTTTATTTTATCAATCTGCGAATCAATTTGTTGCAAAGTAAAAAGCGCCACTAAGCGTTTTTGATTGCTAATTTCATCATCCGTTTTTTTATAATGAATTACCGGAGCAATTTCTTCTTCTTCTTCCGTCTTTCTCTTTGCCATATTGTTTAGAATTATAATTTTCTATAAGTATTTAACGACGTTTGTATTACGTCCTGAATTTTGGACTGCAAAGTTAGGAAATTTTTTGTTTAGATAATCAACTAAAAGTTGTTTTGTAAATTGTTCGCTTTCGTAATGGCCAATATCGGCAATTAGCATTTGATTTTCTCCTTCAAAAAAATCATGGTATTTTACGTCGGCCGTTATAAAAGCATCAGCATTTGCCCTTTTGGCTTCAGAAATCAGAAAACTTCCACTACCTCCGCAAAGGGCTATCTTTTGTATTTTATCACCGGCTCCCGAACTGTATCGTATGCATTTGGTAGCGGTTTGTTTTTTCACAAAATTCAAAAAATCTTCCTCATTCATCGGATTTTCTAAATAACCAATCATTCCGGCTCCAATAGTTGGCGATTCATTTTCCAAGGCATAAATATCAAAAGCAGGTTCTTCGTAAGGATGATTTTCTCGCAATGCCTTTATTATATTGGATTGCAAATAGGCCGCAAATACAAGCTCTATTTTAACTTCTTGTTCGAGGTGAATTTGATTTTTTTCTCCAACAAACGGCTTACTTCCTTCCAAGGCGCGAAAATATCCTTTTCCTTCCAATTGAAAACTACAGGAATCATAATTTCCGATTGCTCCACAGCCGGCTTCAAATAATTTGTTGCTTAAATTTTCCGAATAATCAATTGGAACATAAACGGCCAGTTTTTTCAAAGTAGCTGGTTTTGGAAGTAATATTTGCAAGCGACTCAATCGGAGTTGACTAGCTAAAACTTGATTTACTCCCAGAAATACATTGTCCAAATTAGTATGAATGGCATAAATGGCAATGTCTTTTTTTAGGGCTTTTTCTACAATACGCTCAACAGCATTTGAGCCGGTAAATTTTTTCAACGATCTGAAAATGAGCGGATGGTGCGTAATGATCACATCGGCATTTTCATCCATGGCTTCGGAAAACACATCTTCCGTTACTTCTAAACAAACCAGCGCCTTTGAAATGATTTTATTTCTATCGCCAATCAACAGTCCACTGTTGTCGTAATTTTCCTGTAGAGAAAGAGGAGCGAGTTCTTCCAGACTTTTGCATAAATCGTTCAAAATCATAATCAGAAAATTTTTGCTAAAATACAATACATCCAGCAAAAAGAGTTTAAAATGTAACGATTTTAAGAGCAGCGCGTAAAACAGTCGATTATTCGTCCCGCGCCATTAATATTATCTTGTGTTGAATATACTAAGAGTAATTTTATTTCCCTTAGCAGTTGTTTATGGACTGGTTGTAGGAATTCGAAACAAGCTTTTTGACTGGGGAATTTTGCCACAAAGAAGCCATCCAATACCAATTATTGGAATTGGTAATTTGAGTTTGGGCGGAACTGGAAAAACTCCCCTTACTGAATATATTGTTCGGTTATTGCAAACCGATTATAGTATTGCTACGCTCAGCAGAGGATATGGACGAAAAACAAAGGGTTTTGTTTTGGCCGACGAAAACGCAAATGCTTTCATTCTTGGCGATGAAAGTGCTCAATATGCCACTAAATTCCCAAATATTGCAGTAGCTGTTGATGCAAACAGAAATAGAGGTGTTGACATGCTGCGAAAAAGCAAACCAAATTTAGAAGTCATCCTTTTAGACGACGCTTTTCAGCACCGCTACATTCGCGCGGGACTTTCAATCTTACTTACCGACTTCTATCATTTATATTCGGACGATTATATTTTTCCAAGTGGGACATTGCGCGAGTCGTGTAGCGGCGCAAAACGTGCTGATATTGTCGTGGTTACAAAAACGCCTGCCGTTTTGTCGCCAATCACCCGAAGAAGGATTTCCCAAGCCTTAAAGTTGAAAAACAAGCAACTGCTTTTGTTTTCAAAAATCGACTATGGCCTATTGACCCCATTTTCAAATTTAAATTCCAACCCACTAAAAAAACAATATTCGCATATTTTATTGTTTACGGGCATTGCCAACAATTATCCTTTGCAGGATCATTTACGACAATTTAGTTCCGACTTAAGTGTTTTGACATTTTCAGATCATCATGATTATACGGAAAATGATATCCGGCAAATTTTGAAAGCTTTTGAGGATATTTTCAGTAAAAATAAAATTTTAGTTACAACCGAAAAGGACGCGATGCGGTTAAAAGCGCAGCAGTCGCATTCTGCGTTTAAAGAAATCCCTTTTTATTATGTCCCTATTTTTACTGCGTTTCACAATGGCGATCAAGAGAAATTTTCGAAAGCAATAAAAGGATATATTGGTGGCATGTATAAAAAATAAAATAGGCGGTTTGTACTTCAAAAACTTTTCTGACAAAGTAATTTGCTCCGGCCAATAAAAAACCTGATATCAGTTTTGTTTTTCGTTGAGCGACTTTAATAAGTTGCGGATAACCACGGCAGCCATAAAATTTCCGAAAATAGCGGGCATATAAGAGATAGTGCCTACGGTTGTTTTTTTATTTGCCTCACCTTCAACAAAAATCACGCTTCTTGGGTCGATAAGTTCGGTGGAAAAAACAACAGGAAATCCATCATAAACACCTAAATGGTGGAGTCGTTTTCTTAAAATTCGCGCCAGTTTATCATTGAACGATTTGGAAATATCAGCGATTTGGACTTTTGTAGGATCGGTTTTTCCTCCAGCGCCCATCGAACTTACCAATCGATGCCCATTTTTAAGTGCCGCCTGAATAAGAAAAATTTTTGGAGCCAATGTGTCGATGGCATCCACAACGTAATCATATTTATGTGCCACTATTTCTTCTATACGCTCATCGTGGATATATTCTTTTATTTCATGAATACAAATAGATGGATTTATATCTATAAGACGGTTTTTCATGAGTTCCACTTTTGATTTCCCTTCGGTACTTTTTAGAGCCAAAAGTTGCCTATTCCGATTGCTTGGATGAATGGTGTCGTTGTCGATAATCGTAAGTTCTCCAATGCCGGCACGCGCCAATTGTTCAGCGGCATAAGCTCCTACACCGCCCAGACCAACCACCAAAACGTGTTTTTGAGCCAAAAGGTTTAAGCCTTCTTTTCCTATCAATAATTCAGTACGTTCTTGCCAATGCATTCTTTTCGACTTTGTTGCAAAATAAGCCCATTTGTATGGAAATAAAAAATCTCATCCACCAGAAGTGAATGAGATTTTTCTTGAATGAAGCATAGATTACTTCACTGTGTTCATGTATTGAATCAATTCAACAACTTTTGTAGAATAGCCCATTTCATTGTCGTACCAAGAAACTACTTTTACAAAATGATCGTTTAATGAAATTCCGGCTTCGGCGTCGAAAATAGAAGTGCAAGTTGCACCAACAAAATCTTGCGAAACAACAGCGTCTTCGGTATAGGCCAAAATTCCTTTCAATTCATTTTCCGAAGCATGTTTCATGGCTTTTTTGATCTCTTCGTAAGAGGCCCCTTTTTCCAATTTACAGGTCAAATCTACCACCGAAACATTTCCGGTTGGAACACGGAAAGCCATTCCGGTTAATTTTCCGTTTAAAGAAGGAATCACTTTCCCCACTGCTTTTGCAGCTCCGGTAGAGCTTGGGATGATATTTAAAGAAGCTGCACGTCCGCCACGCCAATCTTTCATGCTTGGGCCGTCAACGGTTTTTTGAGTTGCAGTCATCGAGTGAACGGTTGTCATCAAACCTTCGGTGATGCCAAAATTATCGTGCAAAACTTTAGCTACGGGCGCCAAACAGTTTGTGGTGCAGGATGCATTTGAAACCACATTCATATCGGCACGGTATGTTTTGTTGTTAACTCCCATCACAAACATGGGCGTATCGTCTTTTGATGGAGCCGACAGTACAACTTTTTTAGCTCCAGCATCTAAGTGACCTTGCGCAGTCTCCTTTGTTAAGAACAAACCTGTTGACTCAACAACGTATTCAGCTCCTACTTCGTTCCATTTTAGGTTTGCTGGATTTTTTTCGGCGGTAACGCGGATTTTCTTGCCGTTCACAACCAATTTGCCGTCTTCCACACTCACTTCGCCATCAAAACGACCGTGAATAGAGTCGTAGCGCAACATATAAGCCATATAATCGACATCGATTAAATCGTTGATTCCAACAATTTCAACATTTGCTTGTTTCATCGCAGCACGAAAAACCAAGCGACCGATTCTCCCGAACCCGTTAATTCCAATTTTAATTGTAGACATAATATATTCTATTTTAATGAATTAATTTCTTTTATTTCGAACATCAAAAATACCTATTATTTATACATGATGCCAAGTGATAGCCTAACATTATTTACGCAAACGATTTCGGAATTAGGTGAATGTGAACGAATTGTTATTTTCGTCCAAAGTCGGCCGGAATTTCACCCCATTGCTTTGTATCCCATTTCAATACTTTGTTCGAATAACTGTTGTTGTGCAGCCAAAACAGCGCTCTGTCTATAAGTTTAAAAAGATTTTCGTTTTTGGCGCTTCTTTCCAATTTCGTATTGATTTGTTTTTTTCTGAGCCAGCTAAGGGCTGTCATAGAGTCGGAATAAATAGGGATGGCTGAATTTTGTTTTTTAAGATAAGCCAGTGCATGAATAAGGGCGAGAAATTCGCCAAGATTTACGGTTCCTTCCGGAAAAGGACCAAGATGAAAAAGTTGTATTCCTGATTTTGTATCTACTCCTCGGTATTCCAAAATTCCGGGATTTCCGCTGCAAGCGGCATCAACCGAAATACTGTTCCATTCTATTTGTTCTTTTCCCAGATTTATCGAAAAGGCAGCCGATTCTTCGAAAATTTCGGATTGAGATCGTTTCATGAAATCGGCCGGATTTCCTTTTAATGCATTTTTTGCCATTTCTAAACTTGGAAAAGATTTATAAACAGCGGCATTAAAATCTTTTATCTGTAACTGACAATCCGCCCAAGTTTCATAAACACCCGGCTTTTTCCCCTTCCAGACGGTATAATATTTTTTTTTGGCCTTGCTCATAGTGCTGGCAAAGGTAGGAAGAAAAACGATTGTGAAAGGTGTGTCCGAGGATCGCAAGTCTATTTCTGCCAAAATTTCAGCCAAATGGCTTGGCACAATCCTTGCAAAAAGCAATTACACAAAAAATTAAGACAGAATGAAGTTAATACCGATACAGTCATATTTTGAATTGCAAGAGAAACTAAAAAATCATCCAAATGCTTTCCTTTTGCTTTATAAGAGTGGTTCAAAAGTAAGTGAGTGCGCTTTCAATAATATTGAGAAGTCAATTGACAAAAATACAACGGTTTTTTGTGCAGATGTCAGTCAGGTTCGCGATATTCACCCCGTTTACGATATCAAAACAGCTCCCATTCTTATGTCGTTTGAGGAAGGTGTTTTTAAGAATACTTTCAAAGGCTGTGATGAAGAAAATTTTTATGTTTCTGTATTTGAGCGAAATTTGTACGTGGCTCAGCATAAGGGAGAGAGTGAAAAAGTGCAAAAGCGAGTTACTGTATATTCCACCCCGAGTTGTTCGTGGTGTACAACACTGAAAAATCATTTGAACATCCATAAAATTAGATTTACTGATGTGGATGTTTCGAAAGATCAAAGAGCAGCAGAGGCGATGGTAAAAAAGAGCGGACAACAAGGCGTTCCTCAGATTGATATCAATGGCCAAATAATTGTTGGGTTTGATAAAAATAAAATAAATTTACTTTTGGGCATTGGCGCTTAACAGATACCTTTGCGTTTTTAAATTAAAATAAATAGGAGATAGATATATGAAAGAGTTACAACCATTGAACGACAATGTTTTGTTGGATATTTCGTCCAACAATGAAGAGCAAAAAACAGCATCAGGAATTATCATTCCAAATTCCGCCAAAGAACAACCCTCTTTTGCAAAAGTAGTGGCTGTTGGTGTAATTGAAAATGCCGGGATTCGCGAAGGAGATACCGTTTTTTATAAGCGCTTTGCCGGAACAGAAGTAGAATTTGAAGGAAAGAAATATCTTTTCCTTCCGTATGCCGATGTTTTGGCAAAAATTGTCGAAACAGAAGAAATCTAAAAGATTGATAAGAAAAATAAAAAAGTCCGAATTTCGGACTTTTTTTATGTTTTTAGCGTTTTGCGAATTTTTCGTTTTCTTTAAAAACACGCAGGAAATTCCCGCCCCATATTTTAATAATTTCTTCTTCTGAATAGCCTCTACGAACAAGTTCGATGGTAATATTGGGCAATTCGCTGCTATCGAAACAACCTTCTACACCGCCGCCTCCGTCAAAATCGGTTCCAATGCCCACATGATCAATTCCGGCAATTTTTACCATGTGATCGATATGATCCACAACATCTTGCACGGTGGCCAAAACGGGAGGAAATAATTTGTTGATGGAACGCCAAGCCTGACCAGCTTCTTTTTGTTGTTCCGCCGTTAGGTTCTCATAATTGTTGTATTTCTCGCGCAACGACTGTCGCATACTGTCGGCTTGAGGATTTGTGGGCGTTTCTTTTACATACGAACTTAAAATACAAACCTGAGCAACGCCGCCGTTTTCGGCCAGTTTTTTCAACATATCGTCCGTTAAATTTCTTTGCGAATTGCAAATTGCTCGCGAGCTTGAATGAGAGGCAATAACAGGGGTTTTGCTTCGTGCCACTACATCGTAAAAGGCTTTGTCTGAAATATGAGAAACGTCAATCATCATTCCCAAACGATTCATTTCCTGAACGACGTCTTTTCCAAAGTTGCTTAGTCCGTTGTGCTCTAAAGTATCGTTGCTGGAATCGCAAATATCGTTGTTTTTTGTATGACAAAGTGTGATATAACGAGCGCCTCTCTTATAGAAATATTCGATGGCATTTAAATCTTTTCCTAAGGCATAACCGTTTTCAATTCCAATATAAACCGCTCTTTTGTCGCTTTTTTCAATGGAATAAATATCGCTGGAATGATAAGCGATTTCGGCCAACTCGGGAAGTTTCCCTACTTTGGCATAGATGGAATCAAAAATCTGATTCGCTTTTGAATATGCGTTGGCATTGCTCACTGAATCGCGGCGGCCTTGTCCCAGAAAAACCGCCATAAAAATACCATCCAAACCGCCTTCTTTCATTCGTGGAAAATCCACTTTTGTCGAAGTTTCATAAGGATTGTGGCGAACAGAGATATCAAAATCTTCCTGGGTGAGCAGCATGGGCGTGTCGGTGTGTGAATCAATAGTGATTGCTTTTTGGTGGATTCTTAGTGCCTTTGCAATTTGTTTTTCCTCCACGGTTTTGCAGGAAGAAAGCATGCCCAGTGTGATAAAGAATAGAAAGATTGTTTTAATGGCTTGTTTCATGGTTTATGTTTTTATGATTTTCGAAAAAGGGCAAATATAAATGAATGTGAAGTATGATTTAATAAGAGTGCTTATTTTAATGCATGGGTTTTTCCTCAGCTCCTTTTGTCGCGTTGGCTGAAGTCAATTTTAGCGCAGCATAAAGGCGATTCTTATTTCTGAGGCAGCATTCTTGTTTTTAAATGAAGAGAGCGTATATGCTTTTTAACAGAATCTCTCATCATCATTTCATTTTACTTTTAAAAATCCGATCTACATCATGCCTAAATTTCGAGAGAATAGACAATTAGCCGGGAATTCAAATTAAGAAATTTTATGAATAAAATCTATCCGTTGGAGATATAAACACGCTAAAACATTTACTTTTGCCACTCATATTTATTCAGTATTATGCATAACCTCATTCTCGATTTCGGAAATACACTTTATAAGGGGGCTATCTTTGACGATTCGAATTTGCTTTTCAAATTTTCGGGAACAAAAATGCAAATACAGGATTTAGTCGATTTGAAAACAAATTACCCAAATATAAGGAAGGTCATCCTCTCAAGCGTTATAGAAATTCCTGCAGAACTGCTTGATTTTTTGCACACTAATTTTGATTTTCAGGAACTGACGCATCAAACGCCTCTTCCAATAATAAATCTTTATGAAACGCCCGAAACGCTGGGAAAAGACAGATTGGCAGCCGTTGTGGGCGCTTTCCAGCTTTTCCCAAATCAGAATGTTTTGATAGTGGATGCCGGCAGTTCCATTACGTATGATATGATTACAAAAGAAGGCCATTATCTAGGTGGAGGAATCAGTTTGGGGATAGAAATGAGGTTCAAAGCATTGCATCATTTTACAAAAAAACTCCCGCTGATTGTCGATACGGAAGCGAAAACGGAATTGATAGGAAAGACCACACGCGATTCGATCCTATCGGGGGTTTTAAATGGAGTTTGTGCCGAAGTGGATGGGATAATAAATCAGTACAAGCAAAAATTCCCCGACCTTTTAGTTTTAATTACTGGCGGTAATTTAAAACATTTTGATAAGAACTTAAAAAATAACATCTTTGCAGCGGAAAATTTAGTGCTACAAGGCTTAAATTTCATACTCAATTACAATGATAAAAAACAAGCTTAAACAATTTTGCATTTTCATACTCCTGCTTTTACCAGCTTTGGTTATGGCGCAAGGACAAACCACTACTCCCTATAGTTTTTTTGGTATTGGGGATACTTATGAGCAAGGCGATATCCGGAGTTTTGGCATGGGGGGCGTTAATTTGGCTGTTCGTAGTAATATGTACATCAATTATATCAACCCGGCTTCTTATACCAATATCGACAGTCTTTCTTTTGTAGCCAGCATAGGATTGCAATCTACAGTTGGAACTTATCGAACAAACGAAGCCACCAGCAATGTAAGCTCTTCGTCGATTAGCCATATTGCATTTGCATTTCCCATTACACATTGGTGGAAAAGTAGCTTGGCGCTTATTCCGTTTAGCACTACCGGTTATGAGGTTCAGCAAGATGTTTTACAAGAGTTCAATGTGTCGTCACGAAATATTTATTCCGGCAGTGGAGGTATTGATCGATTTAATTTTGGGAATGCATTTCGTGTAAACAAAAATCTTTCTCTTGGCTTAAATTCGACCTATTATTTTGGACGGATTGAGAATCGTACAACGGTAATTTTTCCTGATTCGGCCTATATTCTCAATTCGCGTTTACAAGAACGCAATCTATTAACGGGATTTCAATTTAGTTTGGGCGTTCAATATTTTATTCCAACCGGCAAAAACAGTAATTTGGGCTTTGCCGCCACCTTTACTCCAACCGCCAATTTGAATACAAAAACAGATTTCTTGGCAATCACCTACAGCGGTGATCAGGATGGATATGAGTCGAGTATAGACACCATTTATAATTGGAATGGGGTGAACAGCGAAACGACTTTGCCGTATGCGTATGGAGTGGGCATTTCATGGGAAAAGAAAAACAAAATCCTAGTTGCGGCCGATTTTATGTTCGACAATTGGGCTTCATTTAGCTACCTTGGACAAACGAGTAACTTAACAGATAAGGTGAAAGCTTCCTTTGGTGCCGAGTTTATTCCCACTAGCAACAATTTGTCGTCGTATCTAAAACTGATACATTACAGAGTTGGATTTCGCTACAATAAGCTTGGACTTCAGTTCAATAATACTGAATTGCAAGAATATGCTGTAAGTATTGGTTTTGGTCTGCCTCTGCGCAAGAGCAATACCATAGTCAATCTTGGCATGGAAATTGGACAAAATGGAACTATAGAAAGCAGTTTAATTCAAGAACGGTTTTTCAAGATTGCTTTGGGCGTGAATATTCGTGAAAGCTGGTTTAGAAAAGGGAAATATTTTTAATCAAATAAACAAATACGAAATGAAAATTAAAGTTTTATCAATTGTTCTGGGACTGATAATAAGCGCAGGGGTATTTGGCGCTTCGGTAGAGAAAAATGATAATTTTCAAGAAAATCTGAATTCTCTTGGCTATCAGGGTGGTAAGTATGGCGCCGACAGTGTTAAGTGTATTACCGAGCTCTCACTTTATCAAGAAGCATTCAAACAGTGGAAAATTACCAATTATAAAAGTGCCATCGTAAATGATTTGATGCCTCATTGGAGATGGGTATTTTTGAATTGCCCATTGGCCTCTGAAAACACCTATCTGAATGGACTTAAGATCGTTGATTATTATCTAGCAAAAGCGCCTAATGAACAAGTTAAGAATGCTTATATAGATACACTGGAAATGATTTATGAAAAACGCATTCAGTACTTTCCCATTCATAACAAAACTGGGAAAAGTCAAGTAGGCGATTTGAAAGGTAAAATGGGGGTAGATTTATTTACACTTGCTCCCGAACGTTGCAAAAAAGCATATACTATCCTTAAAGAATCGGTTGATTTGGAAGGAAATGAATCTGCATCAGCGACCTTGGTTTTCTTTTTTAGAGCCACCATTAAGATGGTTAAAGCTGGAAATGCCGACGAAACGATTATTGTAGATACGTACGATCTTATTTCTGATATCGTTGATAAAAATATTGAAAAGAGCAAAGCAAATGCTGCCGAATTGGCACAATGGGAAAATGCCAAAGCCAATATCGACAATACTTTTGAACCATTTGCTAACTGTGAAATCTTGGTAGATATCTATGGAAAAAAATTGAATACAAATCCTAAAGACATTGAATTGTTGGAAAAAGTAACTTCCTCGCTCAAAAAGAAAAAGTGTACCAAATCGGAACTGTTTTTCAGTGCTAGTCAGGCTCTGTACAATGCAAAGCCTTCCGCCGAATCCGCTTTATTGATGGGTAAAATGAATATTGAGAAAGAAGCTTATGAAGTTGCTGCCAAGTATTATTTAGAAGCAATTGACATGATTCAGGATCAGATGGGAAAAGCTGAAACCTACGCCGATTTAGGAAAAATATACTACAAACTAAACGATATGAACAAAGCGCGTTTGTACGCTCGAAAAGCGATTGAACTAAATCCTGCCGATGGAATGTCTTACATTCTTATAGGCGATTTGTATGCTTCTTCGGCTTCTGCCTGTGGCGACAATGATTTAACAAAACGTGTAGCTTATTGGGCTGCTGTGGATAAATACATTCAAGCAAGAAATGCAAATGCTGAGTTTGAAGAATTGGCCAACAAACGAATTGCAACGTATTCTCAACATTTTCCAACAACGGAAATTATCTTCTTTCACGATTTAAAAGAAGGAACTTCCTATAGAATTGAATGTTGGATAAACGAAACAACGATTGTTCGCGCTGCGAAATAAAACCTAAAGTGGAAAACGAGAATCCCAAAAAGATTTTAATTTTTGGACTAAAAAGCATTGTTGTAATCTTTTTTACAGCAATGCTTTTTGCTTGTGAGAACAAGATGAAAACCATTCGCGAGCTTACGGCATTGGATACTATTCCTGCCGAAATAGCCAAAGGTGTTCGAATCATTTTTTCTGATTCTGGCCGGATACAGCTCATTCTTACCAGTCCGATATTGTATCAAATTGGAGGAGCTTATCCTTATACCGAATTTCCACAAGGACTACATATCGAAACATACAACGAACAAAATGTAGTGGTTTCGGAACTAGATGCCGAATATGGCAAAAGATATGTGAATGAGAAACGAATGGAAGTGGAAAAAAACGTGGTGGTAGTTAATCACGAAAGTGGAAAAACACTTTATACCGAAAGTTTGTTCTGGAACGAATTTACCCGCAAAATCCACAACAATGTCTTTGTTACAATAGTTGAAAAAGGCAAGACGATTCATGGCGATAGCATCCGAGCCGATCAGAATTTCGGCCATGTTGAAATTTTCAATGTAAGAGGAACAATAGAGGTTAAAGACGAGGAAATAGACTAAATGAGCGAATACAATATTATACTGATTAGCCTACTCTTTTCGGCCTTGTTTTCGGGTTTGGAAATAGCTTTTATTAGTGCTTCCAAACTAAAAATGGAATTGGATAAAAAACATTCCAAAGCAAAATGGTTGTTTTCGGTGTACAATTCTCCATCTAAACTGATTGCTACTTTACTTTTGGGAAACAATGTCGCCTTGGTATTCTATGGTTTTGCTATCAGCAATGTTTTGACAAAGCCTTTCCAAGATTTTTTTGGCGAATTGAGCCGAAACGAATTGCTTATATTGTTTGTTCAAACCATTGTTTCTACGGTACTTATATTGATTGTCGCAGAATTTTTGCCCAAAATCATTTTTCGAAAAAACCCGAATCGCATCTTGATTGTTTTGGCAGTCCCGCTTTTTGTAATTTATTATCTTTTCTCTCCAATCGTAATGTTGGTGAATTGGATCGCCAAATTTCTGTTTCGGATTTTTTTTCACTTGCGAATCAAAGACGAAGAAATTAGTTTGTCGCCAATGGAATTGAACGATTTTATTCAAGAAATTTCGGACAACAAGGAAGAACGCGGCATTGGCGAACAAGAAAAAGTTTTTTTTAAGAATGCAATCGAATTCAGAAGCATTAAAATAAGAGAATGTATGGTGCCGCGTACCGAGATTTCGGCCTTGGCATTGCGAGAGTCGGTGGAAGATTTAAGAAAGGTTTTAATCAAATCCGGCCATTCAAAAATCCTTGTTTACGAAGAAAATATTGATAATATAATCGGCTATGTTCATGCTTTTGATTTATTTTCCAATCCAACGGATATAAAAAGTATTCTTCGCCAAACGCCCATTTTCCCGGAGAGTATGTTGGCAAACCATGTTCTGACCTATTTTATTAAGCACAATAAAAGCATTGCATTGGTAGTTGATGAATTTGGCGGAACGAGTGGAATTGTTACGATGGAAGACATCATGGAAGAAATATTTGGAGAGATTGAAGATGAGTTTGACAAAGGCATCTTGATTGATAAAAATCCGGGACCTAATATTTTTATCTTCTCCGGGCGCATCGAGATTGATTTTATCAATGAGAAATACAAATTGGATATTCCCGAATCGGAAGAATATGAAACGCTTGCCGGCTATATTATTGGCCAATACGGCAGCATTCCAAAAGAAAAAGACAGGCTCCCGATCGATAATTATCTGATAGAAGTGTTGAAAGCGTCAGAAACCCGCATCGAACTGATAAAAATGCAGCTCATACACAAGAAATAAGGAATTTGCTACTTCAATTTCTCTAAGCAACCGTCCATGTCAAATTCCATATCGTGCAATAATCCGGTGCGCATATCGTACACCCAAGCATGAACCATTGGATACCCTTTTTCGAAATAACTGTCGCGAATAAAATCAACCTCGAGAAGCTTTTCGCATTGAGCAATTACGTTCATTTCGGCCAACATATCGTTTTGCAAGGAATGATCGCGAATGCTATCCAAGACTTCTTTGTTTTTAAATCGAACTTCGCGGATTTTGTCGAGCCAGCTATCCATCCGCCCAAAATGTTTTCCGCTGTTGGCGGCTTCAATTCCGCCGCATCCATGATGGCCGGAAACAACAATGTGTTTGATCTTTAATATCTCAACGCCATATTGCAAAACAGCCATGATATTTTCGTCTTCGAGCGAAACCACATTGGCGATATTTCTGTGAACGAAAATTTCGCCAATATCCATCCCCGTGAGATCGCCTATCGAAACGCGACTATCCGAACAGCCAATATACAAGAACTGAGGATCTTGATCCTTGAAATGCTCTTTGAAAAACATACGGTCATGTTTGGTTTTTCCATCAGCCCAATCTCTGTTTTGCTGGAAAATCCGATCATACATTTGCTGATCTGCTTGACTTAGTTTTTTTGGCATTGCCTGTAATTTTTTAATCCAATTTCAATACCGCCAGAAAGGCTGTTTGAGGAACTTCTACATTTCCCACTTGCCTCATGCGTTTTTTTCCTTTCTTTTGCTTTTCTAAAAGTTTGCGTTTTCGAGAGATATCGCCTCCATAACATTTGGCGGTAACATCCTTGCGAACGGCTTTGATGGTTTCGCGTGCAATGATTTTGGCTCCAATTGCTGCTTGAATAGCAATGTCAAACTGCTGACGAGGAATCAATTCTTTGAGTTTTACACACATTTTTCTACCAAATTCAAACGCATTATCGCGGTGAATCAGCGTGGAAAGGGCATCCACTGGTTCTGCATTCAGGAGTATATCAAGCTTGCTTAAATTGGCTTCTTTATATCCGGTAAGATGGTAGTCGAAACTGGCGTAGCCCTTCGAAATACTTTTCAGTTTATCGTAAAAATCAAATACGATTTCGCCCAAAGGAAGATTAAAACTCAGCTCTACGCGGTCGGAAGTGAGGTAAATCTGATTTAATAATTCTCCTCTTTTATCGATACAAAGTTTCATTACCGCGCCTAAATAATCGCTTTTGGAGATGATTTGTGCACGGATATAGGGTTCTTCAATGTGATGGATGTATTTCTGATCAGGCAAACCTGAAGGGTTGTGCACTTCAATTATTTCGCCTTTATTGCTAATAACACGATACGATACGTTAGGAACTGTAGTGATTACGCTCATATCGAATTCTCTGTCCAATCGCTCTTGTATGATTTCCATGTGCAGAAGCCCTAAGAAACCGCAGCGAAATCCAAACCCAAGAGCCATACTCGATTCCGGTTCAAAAGTCAAAGAAGCGTCGTTGAGCTGAAGTTTTTCAAGACTTGCTCTGAGTTCTTCATAGTCGTCGGCATCCACAGGATAGATTCCGGCAAAAACCATTGGCTTTACTTTTTCAAAGCCATCTACGGCTGTTAAACAAGGATTATTAACATGTGTAATGGTGTCGCCTACGTGCACTTCCTTGGCGGTTTTGATTCCCGAAATAATATAACCAACATCACCGGTTCTCATTATGGCACGCGGTTCTTGAGTCATTCTAAGAACGCCTATTTCGTCTGCATGATATTCTTTTTTGGTGGCAAAGAATTTTACATGATCACCTTTTCTTATTTCTCCATTCATCACTTTGAAATAGGCAATAATTCCTCTGAAGGAATTGAAAACCGAGTCGAAGATAAGTGCTTGAAATGGGGCTTTTGGATCGCCTTTTGGCGGCGGAACTCTTTTTATGATGGCTTCTAATATTTTATCAACACCAAAACCTGTTTTTCCGCTTGCCGGAATAATATCGTCCAGCGAGCAACCAATCAAATCGATAATCTGATCCGAAACTTCTTCTGGCATGGCATTGTCGAGGTCCATTTTGTTTAAAACAGGAATGATTTCCAAATTGTTTTCGATGGCGAGGTATAGGTTGGAAATGGTTTGGGCTTGTATTCCTTGTGTTGCATCTACAATCAGTAAAGCACCTTCGCAAGCTGCAATAGATCTAGAAACTTCGTACGAAAAATCGACGTGGCCGGGCGTATCGATGAGATTCAAAACATATTTTTGTCCGTCTTGTTCGTAATCCATCTGAATAGCATGGCTCTTAATGGTAATTCCGCGCTCACGCTCAAGATCCATATCGTCAAGAGCTTGTTCTTGCCTGTCTCTGTCGGCAATCGTATCCGTAAATTCCAATAAACGATCTGCCAGCGTGCTTTTTCCGTGGTCGATATGCGCAATAATGCAAAAGTTTCTAATATTTTCCATTCAGGTTTTTTTCTTCAGGCTCAAGTTGAATTTTTGGCCGTATTGCAATGATTTTTATAACAGCACAAAAGTACAAAATTCGGCTTAATTTTTTGGGATTTTTTCCATCGGTCTAAAAGCAAAAAGCCTGCTCTTTTCAGAACAGGCCAAATAAAAAATAAGTACGAAATGAATTCTCAATAATTTGATTCCTTAATTTCGAAATATGATTGTGGATGCAAACAAGCCGGACATGTTTTTGGCGCCTTTGTTCCTTCGTGCAAATAGCCACAATTGCGACATTTCCATACTATTTTGCCGTCGCGTTCAAAAACACGACCTTCTTCAAGGTTTTTATAGAGCTTGGTGTAGCGTTCTTCGTGTGCTTTCTCTACTCTTGCAATCATTCTAAATGCAGTTGCAACTTCTTTAAATCCTTCTTCTTCTGCAATTCTTGCAAATTCCGGATACAGTTCTGTCCACTCTTCGTTTTCTCCTTCGGCGGCCGCTTTGAGGTTTTCCATAGTCGTGCCAATAATTCCGGCTGGGAAAGTAGCCGTAATCTCGACCATTCCGCCCTCTAAAAATTTAAAAAAACGCTTTGCATGCTCTTTTTCATTCACTGCTGTTTCGTCAAAAATAGCGGCTATTTGCTCCAGACCTTCTTTTTTGGCTTGTTTTGAAAAATAGTCGTACCGCATACGTGCTTGCGATTCGCCAGCAAATGCTTTTAATAAATTTTGTTCTGTTTTGCTTCCTTTTAATGTGCTCATATCTATTATTTTAATGTTTTAAATAAGCTATTTTACTTTAGGTAATATTGGTTTTCAAAATCAATCCATCGGAAAGAAATCGGCTTTTGAAACGCCACAAGTAGGACAAACCCAATCTTCCGGAATGTCTTCAAAAGGTGTTCCGGGCGCTATTCCGCTATCAGGATCTCCTTCAAGCGGATCGTAGATATGTCCGCAAACGCCACATTCCCACTTTTTCAGCAGCGCGTTTTCGGCTTTTTCCAAAACCGGCTTGCTCGAGTGTGCTAGTTTTGATTTGTCCACATAAGTAGGCGCATTTTTGGGCGCAACGCCATTTTTCACTTCCCGATAATAGGCATAAGTCATGGGCTCGTTTTGTTCGTCTATCAGCTTGCTGTCGATCACTTCACCAATAAACAAAAGATGTGTCCCTACATCAAATTTCTGAGTTACCTTGCATTCAAACCAAGCCATACATCCTTCGGTTAAAATTGGAATGCCGGTTTGTCCTTCGGTGAATTTAAAATTTTTGAATTTATCGACTTCTTTGCCACTTTTATAACCCATGGTGGAAATAACATCTTGATTGGCATTTTTATGCAAAACCGAAACGGCAAAAAAACCGCTTTCTTCAATTAGTTTTGTTGAGAAATTATCTTTGCTACAACTGATACCAAGTTGAGGCGGTTCGGCCGTAACCTGAAAAACAGTGTTTGCAATATAGCCGTTGATTTTGTTTTTGCTCTTGGCACTAACAACATATAATCCATACGACAATTTAAAAAAGGCTTCTATTTGCATTGGGATTTTTTTTAGTTATACTCTATTTCAAACGATTACGAACCAATCGTAATTGTTTTTTGA
>DMBV01000144.1 GCA_003445975.1 Bacteroidales bacterium | reverse complement strand
TATAGGCAAAATATCGATGCAATAAGCGGCGCCACCGTATCAGCCCAATCCGTTGTTTCCGAAATCAATAAATTAAATTCTCTCATTAAAAAAATAAGCTATTAAAAAACCCACCCGTTTCCGGATGGGTTTAGAGAAATCATTCTGATATAAATCGAGCGAATTAAATATTCGTTTTGGCTAAGTAAAAATCTACCATTTCATAATTGCTGGCAATACGCTCATTCATTTCGTCCAAAGTCTTGGGTGGAGGAACAATTGCTTTATCGCCTCTTACCCAATCCAATGGCAAAGCAACTTTTTTATCGTCTGCCACTTGCAAGGCGTCTAATGCGCGAAGAATTTCGTTCATATTGCGGCCAACATTTAAAGGATAATACATGACCAATCTGATTTTCTTTTTAGGATCGATGAAGAATACGGCACGTACTGCAGCCGTTTCGCTTTCACCTGGTTGTAACATTCCGTATAGTTTTGATACTTTCATATCAATGTCGGCAATAATTGGGAAATCGAAATAAACACCTGTTTTTTCCCGAACATTTTGTACCCAAGCCAAATGCGAGTGAATACTGTCAATACTCAACCCCATCAATTCAGTATTGAGGGCGTCAAATTCATGTTTACGCAATGCGAAACCCGTCATTTCGGTTGTACAAACCGGAGTGAAATCGGCTGGATGCGAAAACAAAACAACCCATTTGTCTTTTGCAAATTCAGAAAATTTAATTTTTCCTTTGGTGGTAACTGCGGTAAAATCCGGAGCTAAATCGCCTATCACAGGCATTTTTGTTATTTGTACTTGATCTTCCATAATTTATTTTATTTGATTAAATGAATAAATTTATTTTAATGATGCAAAGATAATGCATGAATATATATATGTCAAATCAATAGTTTTTATATACTAATAGTTTTTATCTATATTTGTACTATGATAACATTGATACAATTGGAATATGTGGTGGCCGTAGATACCTACCGGCATTTTGCCACAGCGGCTGAAAAGTGTTTCGTTACGCAACCTACGCTGAGTATGCAGATAAAAAAACTGGAAGATAATTTAGACGTGATCATTTTTGACAGAACACGGCAACCGGTCATGCCCACATTGTTGGGACAGAAAGTAATTGAGCAAGCCCGTATCATCCTTTTGGAGTCGTCCAAAATCAAGCAATTGATAAAAGAAGAAAAAGAAAACCTATCGGGCGAGTTGCGCATTGGAATAATTCCCACTATTTCTCCGTACCTACTTCCTCTTTTTGCCGGGAATTTCAAAGCCAAATACCCAAAAGTGAAAATAAAAGTGGAAGAATTGATTACGGAACGTATTGAAGACCAATTAAAGAAAGACCTGATTGATGTGGGAATCTTGGTTACTCCTTTGCATAACTCAGGAATTATCGAACATCCGCTCTATTATGAAGAAATGCAAATCTACTCCAATCAAAAGCATCAATTGGCCACGCAAGCCATTATCGATATCAAAGACATCGCCACCCCCGAAATCTGGTTATTAAGTGATGGTCACTGTTTTAGACATCAAGTCATAAATCTTTGCGACATTCAAAATTTCGAATCGGGAGCCTTGCCCTTCGAATTTGAAGGAGGAAATCTCGATACGCTCATGCGCATCATCGACAAAGAAGGTGGCTTTACGCTGATCCCCGAATTAAGCGGTTTTGAACTTCAAAAGGAAAGAGCAAGCCAAATACGTTCTTTTCATGATATAACCCCATTGAGAGAAGTTGGCTTGGTTTATACGCGAAAGTTTGCCAAAACAAAACTCATTCAAAGCTTAGCTCAAACAATTCAGGATTCGATACCGGCTCACATGCTCAATAAGGCTCGAGGAACGGTTGTTGAATGGAAATAAAACAAGTATCGCTGCATCTTTGATACCGATTGCGAGAACTTGCTACTTTTTTGTGACTTCTAAGAAAAAGGACTCAATGTCTCCAGGAGTACTCATAATTTTCATGAAAGTTCCCATAGTAAGTTCCGGCCAAAACAAAGCAATCCTGTATTTTCCGGGCAACATGCTGACATCTTTGCCTTGCAAAATTATCTCATAAGGCAATGCCGCAACATGGCTTTCGCCGATAATGGGCAAAAAGGAAGCTTCTCCCTTTTCTTTATTCTTTAAACCCAAACCAAAAACAGCAATTTGCTCCTCTTTGTATAGCTGCATATACACTTTTTCAATGTTTGGTGAATTTGCCAATTTTGATTGAATATGCTTCAAGCCCTCTTCAAAACTGCTGTATGTTTCCAAAATCGCTGGATCCGTATAATAAGGCATCATTACTTTATAGTGATAGCCAACAAGCTTTTCGCTTGTCAATTCGCCTCCAAAAGGGGTTAGTTTTCCATATTTGTCTGAAAGCACTTGCTTGGCATCCTTGTCAATTTGTTTCAGAACAGTCATTTGTTTTGCAGTNNGAAAAGGTTTCTTGCGCCATGCTTATTCCGAAACCTAATAAAAAAACGCCAATTAAGCTGAAGATTTTCTTTTTCATCATTTTAATATTTAATTATTTAACTTTATACATATATCGATTCAAATATATTGATAAATATCAAACACCGTTAATTGCTTCACAATAAAAAACAGTTCTAAATAAGAAACCCTCGGCTGTAAAAAAAATCTTAAAAAAATGTTAATTGTTTTGTAATTAACAATTATGCGATTACATTTGTATTGTTTTTAAATAAACACTGTTATTTAACTAACATTATTATTTTAAATAAATTTTTGTTTTATAATTTAGGTTTTTTGGTTTTGCCTCTTGAGTGGTTTCAAGAGGCTCTTTTTTTATACCCCATTTCATTTTAAATTAGTTTGTCTGCCATTCAAAAAGCTTTGTACATTTAAAAACGAAATCAATTGAAATTAATTTTTCACAAGACATCACTATTTTTATCTTTTTATGGAAGCAGCACAAAAAATATTCGATAAAATTTGGCAAGATTATATCTTCCTAAATCCGGAAGTAAAGCGAGTTTACGATTTGTTTATCCATTACGGAGAACAGGTTTCAAACGATCACATTGCTTTTCGAACCGTCAACGATTCGCGCGTAAACATTGAAGTTCTTTCTAAACAATTCATAGATGCCGGCTATGAGTTTCGTGGCGATTATCATTTTAAAGAAAAACATCTTTATGCAAAGCATTTCGAACTTAAAGCATTTAGAAATGCTCCAAGAGTATTTATCAGCGAATTGAAATTGGAAGAAATGAGTAGCGAACTTCAGGGAGTCTTTCGGCTTTTGCTCGACATTCTTCCCGAATCGAAAACAAAAGCTTCCGAACTGCTGTTCAGTGGAAATGTGTGGGGAAAACCTCAATTTTCGATTTATGAAAAACTGCGACAGGAGTCGGAATATGCTGCGTGGTTATATGTTTATGGGTTTCGCGCCAATCATTTTACTGTCAGCATCAATACTTTAAAAAAATTGGACAGCATTCAGAAAGTAAATCAGTTTTTAAAAGAAAATGGTTTTTTATTGAATACCGTTGGCGGAGAAATTAAGGGAACGCCTAAAGATTTACTCGAGCAGTCGTCGATAAAAGCAAGCATTGGCTCCATAGATTTTGTAGAAGGGGCGTTTGACATTCCAATTACTTACTACGAATTTGCCCGCCGGTATCCGGATGCTAAAGGAGAACTTTATGGGGGATTTATAGCCCAATCGGCCGATAAAATTTTTGAAAGCACCGATTTTTACAAAAAGGATTGAAAGCGTTTAAAAAAGCAAATATTTTGTATTTTTGCAGCACAGAAAAACAAAAGGGTTGTTAGCTCAGTTGGTTTAGAGCACTACCTCGACAAGGTAGGGGTCACTGGTTCGAGCCCAGTACAGCCCACATCAGAAGCATTGGGAAATCCTCTTTGCATTTCATTATCACCTCGCGTTTTCTGTGTTTTAAAGAAACTCGAAATACCTGATAAAATTAGTGCCAATTTCAAAGTGCCCAATTTCAAACTGCAATTAGTCGCTCTTTACAAAGAGCAGAATCGAGATTAGATTCCAGCTAATAAATACCACTTCACATACAGGATGGGATTGGCTAAGCTGATTCACCAAAACAATTTTGCTTCTCAAAACAGAAGGCTCGCCGATTTAACCGTACAAAACTCCATTCGAGCCGTTTTTTATCTATTTTTGAATTCCAAATTCAGAAAAAATGCAACAGTCCGTTGAACACGACAGTATTCGACTTCATGTGAGTGGAGAATCTGTTTATATCCATGATATGAAACTTAGTGAAGACGCATTGATTGGCTATTTAGTTTATAGCCAAAAAGCGCATGCATTTGTAAAAAGTCTAAACCTTTTCGAAGCAAAAGCACTGAAAGGCGTAGCATGTATTCTCACCTACAAGGACATTCCAGGAACGAATCAAATGGGACCAATAGCCAAAGACGAAGCTTGCCTGATTGAAAACGAAGCAAATTTTATTGGTGCGCCCATCGCTCTGATTGCTGCATGCGATTTGGAAACAGCCATCAAGGCGACTCAAATGATTGAAATTGAATATGAAGAACTTCCGGCAATCATTGGTTTGGAACAGGCAAGGGAAAAAGGCGAATCGTTTCAAAATGTACGTAAAATAGAACGAGGAAATTGGCAAAACGCTATCGAGAATTCTCCGCATCGACTGATTGGAGAATTGCACAGCGGCGGCCAAGAACATTGGTATCTGGAAACGCAAACAGCCTTGGCGGTCCCGGGCGAAGGAAAGGAAATGAGAATATTTAGTTCCACTCAGCATCCCGACGAAACACAAGCTGTTGTGGCGAATGTATTGGGCGTTTCGCGCAATCATGTGGAAGTGGAAGTAAAACGAATGGGCGGCGCTTTTGGTGGAAAAGAAACGCAAGCCAATCATGTGGCAGCATGGGCCGCGCTCCTCGCCAATCACACCAAAAAAGCAGTCGAAATTCATTTGACTCGGGATGTAGATCAGCTTATTACCGGAAAACGTCATCCATTTTATTCAACCTTTGAACTTGGTTTTGATTCGGATGGAAGGATTTTAGGATTGGACGTGATGCTAAATTCTAATGGCGGCTCCTCGCTTGATTTAAGTATGGCTATTTTGGAGCGTGCTTTATTTCATATCGACAATGCTTATTTTTTGCCGGCAGTGCGTGTACAAGGATTGGTTTGGAAAACAAATCTCCCTTCCAATACTGCTTTTCGCGGATTTGGCGGTCCGCAAGGAATTGCAGTTATAGAAACCATCATAGACCGCATTGCTCGGGTTCTAAAAAAAGACGCTGCAGAAATTCGGCAGCTTAATTTTTATGGCGAAACAGAACGGAACACCACTCATTATGGCCAGGAAATTGGGCCGAACAGCTTGCCAAAGATTTACAATCAATTGATAGCTTCTTCCGACTATTTCAACCGACGAAATTTGTGTAATCAGTTTAACCGAAAAAATGAATTTGTAAAACGCGGTCTTGCGCTTACGCCCGTAAAATTTGGAATCTCTTTCACCACTTCGTTTTTGAATCAAGCCGGTGCTTTGGTAAACATTTATCAAGATGGAAGCATCAATGTAAATCATGGTGGAACCGAAATGGGACAAGGTTTGCATACTAAAATAAAACAAATAGCGGCCGAATCGTTTGGATTGGATCCGAATCAAGTGATTATTACCGCCACCAACACTTCAAAAGTCCCAAACGCATCGGCTACCGCAGCTTCATCGGGAACAGACTTAAATGGTATGGCTGTAAAAAATGCTTGCGATCAACTTAAAGTTCGTTTGGAAAAAGCGTTTAAGATCCTTTTCCCACTTTCGGAAAGCCAGATAGAGTTTGCCGAAAGTCGAGTTTTCGACAATCAAAATACGGCATCTTTTAAAGAAATCGTTCGCATGGCCTATCTGAATCAGCTTAGCTTAAGTTCTACTGGCTTTTATAAGACTCCTGATATTTTTTATGATCGGGAGAAAGGCGAAGGAAAACCTTTTCACTACTTCGCATTCGGAATGGCTATTTCGGAAGTAGAAGTAGATATTTTGAATGGCCGGCATCAGATTTTGCGCACCGACATTCTTCACGATGCAGGCAATTCAATCAATCCGCTCATCGACAAAGGACAAGTTGAGGGCGCATTTATTCAAGGTGTTGGCTGGGTAACTTCCGAAGAAATGAAATATACCGAAAGTGGGAATTTATTAAATCATTCGCCCGACACCTATAAAATTCCTTCGATCACCGATATTCCTATCGATTTTAGAGTTGAACTGCTCCAAAACGCTCCAAATCCATTGGTAATAAAGCAAAGCAAAGCCGTTGGAGAGCCTCCATTTATTCATGGGCTTTCTGTATGGTTGGCCCTGAAAGATGCTGTTTCGGCTGTTGGAAATCATCTCTTTGAGCCCGATTTTCAAATTCCGGCCACACACGAACTGATTGCCTTAAGCGCTGAAAAATTGAGAAATCGGATAAAAGGAAAAACCGGCTGAGTTTCTTTTTTAATATCTTTGTCGCTATTTTAGTACATAAAGAACCCAAAGCGTAAAGTAAAACCTATATGCATGAAGAAATTTTTTTTATTATTGATACTAGCAAGTCTTGGACTAACAGCATGCAACAAAGAGGAAACCGATGCTGCAGCGCAATTGGAAATTGACAAGGCTGTAATTGAAAAATATTTGATAGATCATAATCTGACCGCACTTTCTACGGCTTCAGGATTGCATTATATTATTAATATTCAAGGGGCAGGAATAAAACCGTCGATATCTTCCACAGTTACCGTAAATTATACTGGAAGATTGATTAACGGGACAATTTTCGATAGCGGAACAGAAAGTTTTCCCTTAACAAGCGTAATCACAGGCTGGCAAGAAGGAATTCCTCTTTTCAATGTTGGAGGAACGGGCAAATTGATCATTCCATCCGGATTGGCCTATGGGGCAACCCAAGCACCGAATATTCCACCAAATTCTGTTCTTATTTTCGATCTATATCTGATAAGTATTAAATAGTGATCAAAAACCGTTTCCATAAGAATTTAGCCTGGCTCATCGGCATTAGCACACTGCTAAGGATTGTTTTGGCTCAGAGTCTTGAATTTGGAAACGATGAAGTGTATTATTGGACGTATGCGCTTTTCCCTGATTGGAGTTATTTTGATCATCCGCCAATGCTTGGCTTTTTTATTCAACTTTTTTCGTTGAATTTGCTTTTCGATTCTGAAATGTTTATTCGTCTTTCGTCCATCTTTTTTGCCGCACTAAATACCTTGCTATTTTTTCAAATTGGGAAAGAAATCAAGAACGAAATGGCAGGTTGGTACGCCGCTCTGCTTTACAATGCATCAATCTATACCAGTTTGATTGTGGGCGTTTTTATACTTCCCGATACGCCTCAGGTTTTCTTTTGGTTGTTGGCCATGTGTTTGATGGTAGAAGTGCTCCCCGACAAAGACATTGTTGGGTCGAACAAACGCAGAATGCTCTTGTTAGGATTTGTTATTGGGCTTGGAATGCTTTCAAAATACACTTCTGTTTTTTTATGGATTGGAGGCGGGCTGTATATTTCATTCTACAACCGACAATGGTTTAAAACATTTCATCTTTATATTGGCATTTTTATTTCCCTGCTCTTTCTTCTGCCACTTCTTTATTGGAGTATGCAAAACAATTTTGTCAACTTTGCCTTTCAAGGCGAGCGCGCTAATATTTTCAGTTCTTCCATCCGTTTTGATTTTGTTGGGCAGGAAATTGGCGGGCAGTTTTTTTACCACAATCCTCTCCTCTTTGTCTTGATTTGGATTTCTGTTTGGGCTGCTATCACAAAAAATCATTTTATCGAAAAAAAGAAATTGGCGTTGTTGTTGTTTTTGTCGTTGCCTATGATTGCCACTTTTCTATTTATATCCCTTTTCAGACAAACACTTCCCCATTGGAGCGGCCCTGCGTATCTTTCGTTGATGTTGATTGCAGCCACATTTCTGGCCAATAAACAAAAAACAAAAATCCATTGGGTATTAAAATCAGCATTTGTGTTTTTGATTGTTTTGGTGATTTTGGCAGCAGCCGAAACAAAGTTTGGACTGCTGAATACACGCAAAGTCGTTTCGAAAGATTTGACTTTAGATATGTACGGATGGAAGCAACTAGGTGAAAAAGCGCATGTTATTTTCGAAAGCGACATAGCCCGTGGGATGATGCCAGAAAACGCCCCAATCATTTCGTGGCGCTGGTTTCCGGCTGCCCATTTAGATTATTATGTTGGTCGTCCAATTGGCAAAAACGTGCTCGCCATTGGAAGCTTGGAACGAATACATAAATACGCCTGGATAAATAAACAAAGAGGCGATTTTTGGTTGGGAATGGATGCTTACTTTATCACTTTTGATACCGATTTTGAAGATCCGCAAAAAGAAATAGCGTCGTATTTTGAAACCNNTATCGATTGAAAAACATGATTCAACTTCCGCCAAATCGATTGCCAAAAAATAGATTCAAAGAAACGATTTGATTTTTAGCGTTTTGATGAAAATTAGCCACTCAATAATTCACTCCATTGGATTAAAGGTACTAAAACAAAAACGGCTGAGATGCATAAAACATTCAGCCGTTTTTCGTATTTATTAGTTCGGTGTATTAGAAGGGCATAAATGTAACCCCAACATGAATCGGATACATTTGTGGTCCTTTGTCGGCTATAAAAACTTTGTTTAAAGAATAGTAGCCAAAAGCTTGAACCCATTTGTAACCGGCACGCACTTGCACACCAAAACGGTATTTTTCCATCTGATTGAATTTCTTTTCTTTATCCAAAACAGTATATCCCAGTCCATTTCCGTCCGCGTCGAAAGCCTCGCCTTTGTAAGAAGTTTTGCTGTCCAGAAGAATACCAAATTTAAAACCTAGACCAAATTTTAATTCATTTTTGGTTTTTAACCGCAATTCCAACGGAATATCTAAATAGGTAAAATTCAATTTGTTCCGTGCCACAGTAACGCTTTCAGTAATTGGAGAAAACTCAATGACCTCTGCATGAATGTCGGCCACATAATTGGCGGGCAAAAACAAATTTTCGGAAGAAACACCCAAGCCGGCGGCTACACTAATTCCTTTGTCGTTCAGCTCATGATTGTACATAGCAAATACATTCATCCCCTGATTGATGGTTCTACTATTTACGCCCAAAGGCATATTTAGCCATATACTAGAGTAAAGGTCGTAGCCTACTGATACCTTTTTCAATGTACTTTCGCTTACTTCCTGAGCAAAAGTGTTGAAGGCAAAAAATCCTAAAACTATTGCAAGTAGAAATTTTTTCATGTTTTATAAATTTATTTTTAAAGTTTCTTTATTTACCAATGATAAATAAAGCTGTTTCATTTGTTATATTTTTTAGCCAAAGTGCTTTCAATGCGCAAAGATGAACTAATTTTTAGAATTATGATGACGAGCGAGACCTAAAATGTGTTAAATAACTGCATGCAGACCCACTTGCTACGTTCTCAGCAAAGGTAAATATTTTTTGGGTCTGATGTTTATTCGTCCAGCCAGATTCAGATTTTTAGTCGCTGTAAAAAATAGCACGGATGATTTTAGATTCCTTATCGACTCCATTCATTTTTGGGTGATAAAAAATAAACAATATTAGTACTTTTGCAAAAAATGAATCAGCATGAAGCGAACGGAAATCAAAATTTTATTAAACAACACACCAATCGGAACAGAATTAAATATTCGGGGTTGGGTGCGAAATAAAAGAACAAGTAAAAACGTGGCTTTTATTGCCCTGAACGACGGATCTACCATTCACAATGCGCAAATCGTAGTGGAAATTGCTATTGCCGAAACCATTAATTTTTCGAAAGTAACGACTGGTGCATCTATTACTGTTATTGGTACCGTTGTGGCTTCACAAGGAAGCAATCAACAGATTGAAGTGGTAGCCAAGAGCATAGAAATATTAGGCGAAGCCAATCCGGACGAATATCCTTTGCAACCAAAAAAACATTCTTTGGAATTTCTTCGCGAAATTGCACATCTCCGTTTTCGATCAAATACATTTGGAGCCATTGCCCGTCTTCGTCACTCTATGATTTTTGCCGTTCATCAATATTTTACCCAAAATGGTTTTTTCAATATTCACACACCTATCATCACCGGTTCGGATGCCGAAGGAGCCGGCGAAATGTTTCAGGTAACTACACTCAATCTTAATCAGCTTCCCCGAAACGAAGACAATTCCATTGATTATTCCACCGATTTCTTTGGAAAAATAACCAATCTAACAGTATCCGGACAACTTGAAGTAGAAACCGCCATGGCTGGTTTATCGAAAGTATATACTTTTGGCCCCACTTTTCGTGCCGAAAATTCCAATACTTCTCGCCATTTGGCCGAATTTTGGATGATTGAACCAGAGGTTGCTTTCAACGATTTGATCGACAATATGGATTTGGCCGAAGATTTCTTGAAATACTTAATCCGTTATGCTTTGGACCACAATATGGACGATTTGCTGTTTCTGAGCGACCGCCTGAAAGAAGAGGAAAAAAGTAAAGCCGAAGAATTGCGTTCGATGGAACTAATTGAGAAACTAAAATTTGTTTTGGAGAATCAATTTGCCCGCATTTCATATACCGAAGCAATCGAAATTTTAAAAAATTCAAATCCGAATAAAAAGAAAAAATTCCAATACCTTATTGAAGAATGGGGAGCCGACTTACAATCGGAACACGAACGTTTTTTGGTTGAAAAACATTTCAAAAAACCGGTTATCTTAACCGATTATCCAGCGCATATCAAGGCTTTTTATATGAAACAGAGCGAAGACGGAAAAACGGTTCGCGCTATGGATGTTTTGTTTCCTCAAATTGGAGAAATCATTGGCGGATCGCAACGCGAAGAGAATTACGACAAACTCAAACGGAGAATAAACGAACTGGGAATCCCCGAAAAAGAACTTTGGTGGTATCTCGACACACGTAAATTTGGGACTGTTGTGCACAGCGGATTTGGTTTAGGGTTTGAACGTTTGATGCTTTTTGTTAGCGGAATGACGAATATCCGAGATGTGATTCCATTTCCACGAACTCCACAAAACGCAGATTTTTAATCGCTTAGAAAATCATTTTCAGGAAGCAGAAATACCAATATTCAAGTGCCAATTCAAACCGAAATCGTTCTTTGATCCATTTGCTATTGGGGAAATGACAGTGATTTAAGCTCGCACTTTGAACAAAAATAATCTTATTCGGCACCGAATTGTTAATTAGTTGAAAGGATGTTTTTTTGTTCTGTTGATTCAAGAAAAAGCAGTAATTTTAGTCTTGAAAACTACCCGATGAAAGACGTTTATGCAACAACTTAAACTGCAACAAAAACTATTACAAAAACTGTCGCCACAGCAGATTTTGCTGATGAAACTGTTGCAGATTCCCTCTATTGGATTAGAGCAAAGGATAAAACAGGAAATTGAAGAAAATCCCGCATTGGAAGATGCAGCTCAAGAATCGAACGAAGAATCGATGGACGACCAGCACGACGATTCGGCCGACAATGGCAATGATGACGAGTTCGACATTACCGATTATGTTGATGAAGACGACATTCCTGATTACAAGACCCGCTCAAACAACTATACCGAAGACGATCGGAAAACAATTCCATTTGCAGCCGGAATTTCATTTCACGAAATTTTGGAAGCACAAAGCAGCCAGCAAGGATTTACCGAAAAGCAAAATCAAATAGCGCAAATCATTATTGGCAACATCGACGACTCCGGATATTTGCAGCGCGAAATTGAGTCGATGATTGACGACTTGATGTTCACACAAAACGTAAATGCCACAGCCAAAGAAATTGAAGCTGTTCTAAAAATAATACAAACATTTGATCCTGCAGGAGTTGGAGCAAGAAGTTTGCAAGAATGCCTGCTTCTTCAATTGAAAAGAAAAAACACCGAAAACGAATCTCTTGCTTTGGCCATTACGATCATAGATCGGCATTTTGACGCTTTTACAAAAAAACATTACGACAAGATTATAAAAAAACTCCAGATCGAAGAGGGAAATCTGAAAGGAGCTATTGACGAAATACTTAAGCTAAATCCAAAACCGGGAAACTCGCTGAGCGATACCACAAAAGTAAATCATTATATCATCTCCGATTTTGTGATCACCAACAATGAAGGCGAATTGGAATTGAACCTAAATTCGAGAAATGCGCCTGAACTTCGATTAAATAGAACATACAAAGACATGCTTCTGTCCTATTCTGCTACTCAAACAAAAAAAGACAGAGAAGCCTTTCAATTTGTGAAACAAAAAATTGATTCCGCCAAGTGGTTTATCGATGCCATCAAACAGCGACAACATACTTTGTTTATCACCATGAAAACCATTATAGACTTTCAATATGCCTATTTTTTAAGTGGCGATGAAGTGGATTTAAGGCCAATGATATTGAAAGATATTGCCGAAAAAGTCAATTTAGATATTTCCACCATTTCGCGTGTAGCAAACAGCAAATATGTTCAAACTCCATTTGGTACTTTTTTGTTGAAAAGTCTTTTTTCGGAAAGTCTTAAAACCGATAGCGGCGAAGATGTTTCGACCATCGAAGTGAAGAAAATTCTTTCGAACTGTATTGCTGCCGAAGAAAAAACGAAACCTTTAACCGATGAGCAATTAACCGAAATTTTGAAGGAAAAAGGCTATCAAATAGCCCGGCGAACCGTTGCAAAATACCGCGAACAATTGAACATTCCCGTGGCTCGTTTGAGAAAAGAGCTAAACTAAACTCCCTTTAAAAACCGGCTTAAATGAGTCGTTATTTGCTCGTATTCCAATAAGAATCCATCATGTCCAAAATCCGATTGTATCATAAACAGTTCAGAACCGTGAATGCCTTGATGCAAGAACAACTGCTCCTCTGGCCAAAATAAAATATCTGAAGTGATACCAATAATCAACGTTTTGGCTTTAATCTGAGCCAAAGCTGTTTTCAAACCGCCTCTGTTTCTACCAACATCGTGCGTGTCGAGCATTTTGAGCAAACTATAATACGAATACGCATTGAAACGATTGGCAATCTTTTCGCCCTGATACCTTTGGTACGAATCGGCTTTGAAATCTTTCACTTTATTGAATTCAGTTTCGGATTGCGTTTTTTCATACATTGCGGCATTTCGATAGCTCAACAAGGCCATTGCCCGTGCTGCTTTCATCCCATTTTGTCCACCATTCATCCGATCCAAAAAAAAGCTTTCATCGGCTTCAATGATCATTCTTTGTGTAGCATTGTGAGCAATCCGCCAGGGCGAAATTTTTGCATTGGTAGCAATCAATGCCAAATGGCCAACCATTCTAGGCCTCATAATGGACCATTCCAAAGCCTGATGTCCGCCAATCGATCCGCCAATCAACAACTGAATCTGATCAATATGTAAATAATCGGCCAAAATAAAATGAGCCGAAACCAAATCCCGCACCGTAATTTCCGGAAACGCTCGGAAATATGGACTGTTTGAATTTGGATTCAAGCTCAATGGCGAGGAAGACCCGTAGGGCGAACCCAAAATATTGGCACAAACAATAAAATAGTGTTCGGGCGTAAGAAATTTTCCTTCTCCTACCAAATCCGACCACCAAATTTCGGGCTGTGCATGGGCAGTAAATGCATGACAAACCCAAACTACGTTTGATTTTTCTTTATTTAGAATTCCGGCCGTAGAATAGGCAATCTGAAGATTGTTCAAAATTTCTCCGTTTTCTAAACTAAAGGGCGCTGTATGATTGTATAATTTGGTCGAAGTCATAATTGATAGCGAAATTAGAAAAATATCGTTTGCATCAAAAAAGCTTCTTATTTAATCTATCAAAATAGCTAAGTATTTTTATATCTTTGCAGGCGTACACAAAAACATATTGGTATGGAATTATTTGTAATCTTATCCCTTCCCGGCATTTGGTCAACACTCTTAATTGTGGTAGTTGTGTTATTAGTATTTGGCGGCAAAAAGATTCCAGAGTTGATGAGAGGTATTGGCAGTGGAATCAATGAATTTAAAAAAGGTCTTGCTGGCGACGAAAAAGAAGAACCCAAAAAGAATAAAGAAGAATAGAGCAAAAAAGCGGTGAATTCACCGCTTTTTGTTATTTAACCTGCAATACGTATGCGTCAAATTCGGCTCGTTCCTGTACCGGAGTTAAAGTCCTCAACGCTTCTGTCTGCGTTCTAAACGGACCTATTACCACTTTGAAAAACGAATTTCCCTGAGGAACAAAATCAGGAATCCAATAGTACCGCGCATCAAATCCGTTTGTTTTTAGAAATGCTATTTTGGCATTGGCTTGTTTTTCCGTTTTTACAGCATAACAGGCTACAAAAAACGCTGGCAATTGAATATTTCCCGGCACAATGCGGCCTAACCCATTGGTGGATGCATTTGAAGAATCGGAACTATTGGCATTTGTTTCTTTTTCTGTATTCGTGCTCGTAGTTTCCGCAATTGAATCAACAAGACTTGTCGTTTTCGAATCGGGCAGGCTGATTTCATTCAGTTCTGCTTCTGCAAGTTTTGCATTTTCGGTAGTTGTTTTAGGAGCGGATCGAAGTATAAATAGATAGTATCCAACCAGAAGCATGATCATAATCAAAACTACAATTCCGAAAATGTAAAGAAAATATTTCTTGTTTGAATGTTTCGTTGAATGGCGAGGCTCAGAAGGAAATGGGGCTCTCTGCTGTTCGTCAAACCAGTTATTTTCTTTTGCTTGTTGCGTTCGTTTATTTGGGTTTTTGTGTTGATCTTGTTTTGGGGCAATATTTTCAAATTCAATTTCGGAATGTTGATTTTCTACTATTTCTTCAGAAATCCATTGGCTGGGGATTTCTGTTTTCGATTGGACTTCTTCCGGAATTTCTCTATTTTCTTTGAGGGAAACCTCGTCAATTTCTTCGGCTTCAATTGGTTCTGGTGCTTTGTCTTCAATCGGCAAAGGAAATCCGTCAGTTACATCATCCAACTTTTGCAGTTCATTCGTGTTTTCGGACAAAATTTCTTCCTCTATTTTGGCCGAATCCATTTTCTCTTTTTCATCAGCTCTTTTTTCTTTGGCCGCTGTTTGTGATTTGATTCGCGCCAAAGCCTCTTCAATTATTTTCTTACTATCCGAAACCGGTTTCTTGCTTGAATATTTCGCTTTTTGACTGATATAGAACTGTTTTTCATTCCCTTTGTATCTTGAAAGGAAATAATCGATTTGCTTTATTCGCTCTGGATCGAATTCCGAATACAAATCAGTTAGTAATTTTTTATAATCTTCCATATTGTTCGTTGCTTAAGCAGGAAAAATGTAGTGGTTTTCAACTTCAACCTTTAGCAAATATACAAATTATCCTAGCGCTTTTTTTAAATTTTTCCTGCCTCTTCGCTCCATAGCCTCTACTTCAATTCGATAATCAGTGGCCTTCGAATCGTTCATCAACCAATATTCTCAATATCATGTCATACAACGAAAGCAAAAAAAGGCACAAGCGGTTTAATTCCTAATTCATAGCGTTTCAAAGTTTTAGTAAAATTTAACTCATTTCGAATGAGGTATTCATTTTTTAGCTATTTTTGAAAAAGCAAGGAGAATCTTAATGAGAAATTGGATAATTATCCATTTTTATATTATTTTTGTCCGCAAATTTTACTGACTAAAAAGTCGAAAATCAAAGCAATTAGATAGCGGATCAACACAATTAGCCTATTTTAGATTAGTTACTGAGGTCCGTAAAAATAAAGGACTCTTAGATTTTAAGAGTCTTTATCTGTTTATATAAATAAAGAAAAAATGTTGTCATGGCAGAAACAAAATATTTTACGGAAGACGGATTGCAGAAGCTTCGCAATGAAGTAGATGAATTGATTCGTATTCAACGTCCTGCAATCTCGCGACAAATAGCCGAAGCCCGCGACAAAGGTGATTTATCAGAAAATGCAGAATACGATGCCGCAAAGGAAGCTCAAGGCTTGTTAGAAATGAAAATTTCTAAACTTCAAGATACCATTCGAAACGCCCGTATTATCGACGAGTCTAAGATGGATGTTTCAAAAGTTTTGATTTTGTCCACAGTTAAAATGAAGAATCTGAAAAACGGCGCAGTCATGGCCTATACCATTGTCCCCGAAAACGAAGCCGACCTGAAAAAGGGCAAATTATCTGTTAGCTCTCCAATAGCCAAAGGCTTACTTGGGAAAAAGGCAGGCGATAAAGTAGAAATTGATATCCCGGCCGGAAAAATAACGTTTGAAATTATTGAAGTAAGTCGTTAAATAGTTTGCTCATGTCAAGTATCTTCACAAAAATTGTTCAAGGCGAAATCCCTTCCTATAAAATTGCAGAAGACGATACGTATTTTGCTTTTTTAGACATCAATCCATTAGCAAAAGGACATACATTGGTTATTCCCAAAAAAGAAACGAATTATATTTTTGCAATGGGAGATGATGAGTTGGCAGGCTTGATGCTATTCGCAAAAAAAATCGCCTTAGCCCTCGAAAGTGTTGTGCCCTGTAAACGAATTGGAGTAGCTGTTTTGGGTTTAGAAGTTGCTCATACACACATTCATTTGGTTCCAATAAATACCGTTTACGACATCGATTTTAAACAGCCCAAGCTCTCGTTTACGCCTCAAGAATTTGAAGCCCTCCGAGAAGCAATTGCCTCTAAAGTAGTCTAACGAATGAAAATAAAATCCATCTTCAACAAAACCAATTTATTTCTATTGGCTTTCTCGTTCATTCTAAATTATGCCCAAGCTCAAGAAAAAAGAACCAAATTTATCATTCGGACGAATTTGGGGGATATGAAAGGAGAGTTGTTCAATGAAACCCCGATGCACAAAGCCAATTTTATCAAATTGGTGAAGCAAGGCTGGTACAACAATTCCGATTTTCACCGCGTAATCAATCATTTTATGGTACAAGGCGGGCAAAATGCCGACGGGAGAGAAGATGCCAATTATACCGTTCCGGCCGAATTCAGACCCGAGAAATTCCCTCACTTAAAAGGAATGTTGGCCGCTGCGAGAGAAGGCGACAATATAAACCCAACCAAAGCTAGTTCTGCAGCACAATTTTATATTGTTCAAGGAAAAATAATCACATTGGAACAGCTCGCCGCCTTTGAATTGAAAATAAATTCCGAAAGGAAGCGAATTGCCATCGAAAATTATATTTTATTCCCAGGAAATGAAAAATGGCTATATAAAATTGATGCGCTTACAAAAGCAGGAAATTCTTTAGCAATTGCACAAACAAAAGAAGAAGTTTATAAAGAAATGCTTGCGAAAGGAGAAGCGCCTCCCGTTTTTAAATATACCGAGGAACAAAAGAAAATATATTCATCAGTAGGAGGAACGCCGCATTTGGACGACTCATATACCGTTTATGGTAGAATAACCGACGGGCTGGACGTTTTAGACAAAATAGCCGCTACGCCCGTTTCGGGCAGCAAGCCTATCGAAAAAGTAGTGATGAAAATAGAAGTAATTGAGAAATAACACCATGAAAGAACAAGTTCTAAGCTATATCGAAACAATTAAATCCGTTTCGTTCGAAAAAATGGACGATTTAGAAACTTTTCGCATCCAATATCTAGGAAAAAAAGGAATTATTCCTGCACTTTTTGCCGATTTTAAGAACGTGGCTGCTGCGGATCGAAAAGAAATGGGTGTTTTGCTGAACGACCTCAAACAGGCCGTAACAACGAAAATAGACGAAGCAAAAGATTTAATTGAAAATCTGATTCAGCACATCGATTCGAGCAATGATTTAAGTTTGCCTGTTAGCAAAGAAATAGGAACCAGACATCCTTTGTCTTTGGTTCGAAATGAAATTATCGAAATTTTTGCCCGAATTGGTTTTACAGTTGAAGAAGGACCTGAAATAGAGGACGATTGGCACAATTTTACGGCCCTTAATTTTCCTGAAGAACATCCTGCGCGGGATATGCAAGATACATTTTTTATTGAAAAATCGCCCGACATCGCTTTGCGCACACATACCTCATCCGTTCAAGTAAGGGTAATGGAAAATAATCAAGCGCCTATTCGTAGTATTTTTCCAGGAAGAGTTTTTCGCAACGAAGCCATCTCGGCGCGCGCTCATTGCATTTTCCACCAAGTAGAGGGCTTGTATATCGACGAAAACGTGAGTTTTGCCGATTTAAAACAAACATTGATGTATTTTGCGAAAGAAATGTTCGGAGAGAATACCGGCATTCGTTTGCGCCCTTCCTATTTTCCTTTTACCGAGCCTTCGGCCGAAATGGATATTTCCTGCCATATTTGCGGTGGAAAAGGCTGTAATATTTGTAAATATACAGGCTGGGTAGAAATTCTTGGCTGCGGCATGGTCGATCCGAACGTATTGACCAATGCCGGAATTGACGCTGAAAAATACACAGGCTTTGCTTTTGGTATGGGAATAGAACGTATTACTATGCTCAAATATCAAATCAAAGATTTGCGTTTGTTTTTCGAAAACGATTTGCGCTTTTTACAACAATTTGAAAGCGCTATCTAAAATTCGTTTTCTCTGTTTTTGGCAGTAAAACGAAAAATACGACGATTTGTGTTTTTTTCCGAATGCTTCATTCTGCAAAAACGCCTTTCGTTTATCGTTTTTAGACCAACTTTTTAACAAATACGTCCCGAGGAGTCTGTTTTCATTTTTAGCATATACAATTGTTTTTCAGATGATTAAAGTTTCATGTGAATAAATTTATCTGGGTATTCGGTATCCTAAATATAAATTATGTTAAAAATTTGCAATGAGACTAAAATTGGCTTATTTTTACACCGTCTAAATAAGGAAAGACATAACTGTTTAAGTTGTAGTTTTTTTCATATTTTTTTATTTGGTTAAATGTGTTTATATGCTGAAGAAACCGCGCATCCCCTGCAGCGGTTTCTTTGTTTTTTTCTCTAAGCCGGCAAACTGCAAGTATTGTTTCGTTTCAGCAGATGGAAATATCGGGATAATTTTTCCCAAATAAAATTGGCGGCTTTTTGATAATCAAAAAAAAGACCACTTCGAACAAAAGCAGTCTTTTCAAAAAGTTTAATTCTCTTTACAAAATCAGCATGGCGTCGCCATAAGTGAAGAAGCGATATTTTTTATCAACGGCTTCTTTGTAGGCTTTCATCACAAAATCATAGCCTCCAAAAGCTGCTACCATCATCAACATAGATGAATAAGGCAAATGAAAATTTGTTACCATTGCATTGGCAATTCTAAAATCGTATGGAGGGAAAACAAAGCGATTGGTCCATCCATCGAATGGTTTTAGATGTCCGGAAATAGATGTGGACGATTCCATTGCTTTCATTACAGTAGTTCCTACTGCACAAACCTTGCGTTTTCCGTCAATCGACTTATTTACAATATCCGAAGCTTCTTGGCTAATGTATAGCTCTTCGGAATCCATTTTATGTTTGGTCAAATCTTCCACCTCGATGGTTCGGAAATTTCCTAAGCCAGCATGAAGCGTGATTTCTGCAAAATTCACACCTTGTAATTCCAAACGTTTCAGTAGTTCTCGGCTAAAATGCAATCCGGCAGTTGGCGCCACAACAGCACCTTCGTGTTTTGCATATATTGTTTGATAACGCTCTTCGTCAAGTGGTTCTATTGGACGGGTATGAATTTTTGGCAAAGGTGTTTCGCCAAGATGTTTCAATGTTTTTTTGAAATCTTCGTAAGGTCCATCAAATAAAAAGCGCAAAGTACGACCTCTTGAGGTGGTATTGTCGATTACTTCTGCCACCAATTCGTCATTGCCAAAATAGAGTTTATTTCCAATTCGAATTTTACGTGCAGGATCAACCAACACATCCCATAAGCGAGATTCGCGATTCAATTCGCGTAACAAAAACACTTCAATTTTTGCGCCTGTTTTTTCTTTTTCGCCATACAGACGAGCCGGAAAAACTTTGGTATTGTTCAGAGCAAACACATCACCATCGCCAAAATAGTCGAGAATATCTTTAAAGTTGCGATGTTCAATTTGTTGAGTAGTACGATTCAAAACCATTAATCTTGATTCGTCGCGATTTTCTGTTGGGTAATTTGCAATTAATTCGTCGGGTAATTTAAACTTGAATTTTGATAGTTTCATGTAAGGCTTTTATATGAAAAACACTTTGTTTCTTTCTGTACTCCTTTTGTACTCTAATAGACAATCTACAAAACGGGGTGCAAAAGTAATGTTTTTTATGGCGCTTGTCAAGACTTAATTGTTTTATTTTTAACTTGTTCCATTCTTCTCCGAAATTGTTTAAAGATCCAGATTGTGTCGTTTCACAATCATGATTTTATCGATGCCCAATTTTAGATAGCCATATTCGTAGCAAAAAAGATAAATGTGTCCCTTGCTGGTTGTTAGTGACGAAGTAAAATAAGCGTAATTAAATCCGCGCCTATTTAGAATTTGCGCATTGACAACTATTTTGGTTTCTGTTCCACAAACACTTTCGAGCAGGTTTCTGTTCTTCCGCAGAATGGCATTCACCTGCCGAACATAGTGATCTTTTCCGGCTTTCTTTTCGTTATTATAGGCGTTTCGGCATTGGTCGGAACAAAATTTTTTGTCGACTCTGCCCATCAGAGATTCATTGCAAAACAAACAGTGGCGTTCCATGAGATCTAATTAATTGAATAAAATAACCGTTAAGACAATACAAGTTAATAAAAATAAATGAATCTGATGCTTGTTTTGATAAACTCGTTTAAATTTAGACAATAAAAACAAATTTTAGCCGTGAATCATTCGTATCGAAGTTCATTTACGGCTTTTCATTCAATTGAGGAATCTTATTTGCGATTAAGGGAAAATAGCTTATTTTTGCTATCATTATTACAAAGTTAAATTGGTTGTTTTCAAAGAATTGTTTCATTTGATTCGCCAAGAAAAGAATACAAAAAGATGCGCCTCTACAAAATTGAACGCCATAGAAAACTCGAATCATGACAAAAATAAAATATGCTCTTTCCAAAACAGTCTTTGGTTTCTTGGCCATCGGCTTGTTTTTTTCGTCCTGCATTTCGCAGAAAGAAATTAAATATTTGCAGCCAAATTCACCGAATGAACTGAATAAAAGCGAATTTACACATTCTAAAATTTTGGATTATCGATTTAACTATGGCGATAACGCCTATATCAATATACGAAGTTTGGACGAAAAGTCGAATGAAATGTTCAATTCGTCGTCGGGAAATAGAACAACAACTTCCTACAATGATGCCAGTATTTACCTGAATAGTTATACCATAGACCAAAACGGCGAAATTAATTTCCCTTTGATAGGAAAGATAACACTTGTAGGACTGACCCAACAAGAAGCCGTTGAGAAAATTCAAGCTGCCGTAGATGTCTATTTAAAAGAAACTACGGTTGTTGTAAAATTGGTAAATTTCAATATCACTTTTGTTGGCGAAGTTAGGAATCCGGGCGAATATAAAATTTACCAAGATAAGATAAATCTTTTCGAAGCCATTGCATTAGCAGGCGATGTATCCGATTACGCCAATAAAAAAGCCGTGAAACTTTTGCGTTCTACCGGCACTGGCCATCAAATGATACTGCTCGATTTAACTTCTCAAAGCATATTAGAATCGCCCTACTTCTATCTCAAGCCGAACGATGTAATTTATATTGAACCCTTACCAAGCAAACAATATGGGTTTGCAACCTTTCCCTACTCGCTTTTGTTTTCAACCATTTCGAGTGTTATCTTGATCATTACTTTTTTACGAAAATAAATCCCCCTTAAGCTGTGAACGAAAATTTTAATCCGCAAGATATCTATCAAGAAGAAGCTATTGACTACAAAGCATTGTTTTTTAAATTTTACAGACATTGGTATTTCTTTGTTCTCACTATTTTCATTGCTTTGATAATCGCCTTCCTCTTCAATAAATACACCAAACCTATTTATGAAGTTTCGACAACTGTATTGGTTGAAGACAAAAATTCTGCCGATCCACAAATGTTGTTGGGCTTTGGTTTTAGAAACAATTTGCAGAATATAGAAAACGAAATTGGGAAATTGAAGTCGTATCGGTTGGCCTATATTGCCGTCAAAGAACTCCCTTTTGAAGTCTCCTATTTTGGCGAAGAAAATTTTATTTCAAAAGAACTGTATAAAGAATCCCCATTTCTGGTTGTTTACGAAACAAAACATCCTCAACCACTTACCCTCAATTTCAATATCAACATCCTTTCTTCCACTACTTTTAATCTGAGTGCAGAAGGCGAAAACATAGACCTCTACGATTATTATCTTGATAAAAAGATTGAAGGCGAAGGTCTGAAACAAATAAAACTCAACGAAGAACATTTTTTTGGTGAGAACATAGAAACCGAACATTATAAGTTCAGGATTGAGTTGAGCGACAAATTCGACGCAAAAACAGACTTGGATCAGCGCATGTATTTTGTGTTCAACAGCATCACGGGTGTTGTTTCAAAATACAAGGGTTTTGAAATTGAGCCAATCAACAAAGAGTCGTCCATTCTGGAAATAAAACTGAAAGGCAATAATATCGAAAAATCGGTCGATTTCTTGAACAAGCTTACCGAAGTTTATTTGTCGAACGATTTGTACAAGAAAAATCAAATCTCTCTTAAAACGATTGAGTTTATCGACAGCCAATTGATGAATATCAGCTTAAGCTTGGATTCGGCACAGCAAAATTTGCAAGAATTTAGAGCCACAAACGAAGTAATGAATATCGACTATCAATCTCAGCAAACCTTCGAGTCGATGAAAGAACTCACAGGAAAAAAAGCGGAATTGATGTTGAGCGACAAATACTATCGAAATTTGCGCGACTACATTCTTAAAGCCCAAGACAATATCGACGATATCATTGTTCCTACGGCATTGGGAATCAACGATCCGGTAATCAGCGGATTTGTAAGTAATTTGAGCAAACTTTACGACGAACGGCTTTCTCTTCTGTATAGGACTACCGAAAAAAACCCATCTCTCATTGAGCTTGATCTCAAAATAAATAATCAAAAGCGAGCCATGCTCGAAAATATTGATAATATTATCAAGACTTCGAATATTTCGCTGAAAGATATAGACGAACGCATTCAGGCATTGACAATAGAAATAAATAAATTGCCAATTACTCAAAGGATGCTTTTCAATATGGAGCGCAATTTTAAATTGAGCAATACCATGTATGAGTTCTTGATCAAAAAGCGTTCCGAAGCCCAAATTACAGCCGCTTCGAATCAGCCGAACAATGAAATTGTTGACCAGGCAAGACTTGACGCAGCCGGATCGCCTGTTTATCCAAAAAAATCGTTGAATTATCTAATCGCACTCGTTTTGGGAGCCGTCCTCCCTATCGGTTATATTATGGGAAAAGATATGCTAAACGATAAAATTATTGAACGCAAAGACGTGGAATCGGTGACTAACTTGCCGATTATTGGGCATACCATTCATAGCAACAAAGAATCAAAAATTGTGGTGGCAACTTCCCCAAAATCGTCGATTGCCGAATCGTTCCGCTCTATCAGAACCAATTTGCAGTACCTAGCACAAGGCAAAGACCAACAAACTATTCTGATTACTTCGGATATGGTAGGAGCCGGAAAAACCTATACTTCTATAAATTTGGCCAGCATATACGCTATGTATGGCAAAAAAACATTGCTATTTGGTTTTGACTTACGCAAACCGAAAATATATCAAGACTTCGGATTGTCGAACACAGAAGGAATTTCCTCATACTTAATCAACAAGAGCTCGCTCGAAGATATCATCCAAACCTCAACCATCGAAAATCTGGATATCATTATGGGCGGTCCGGTTCCTCCAAATCCGGCCGAACTAATTGCTTCGAGCAAAACTGCCGAACTGTTTGCCAAAGTAAAGGAGCTTTACGACTATATAATCATAGATACTCCTCCGGTTGGATTGGTTACCGATGCTTTTCTTTTAATGAAATATGCTGACGTAAATCTTTTTATCGTTCGTCAAAATTTCACTCATAAAAAAGTATTTGCATCCATTATCAATGACGTTGAAAAACGCAAAATACCAAATGCAAATATTTTGATCAACGACGTTCGCTTGTCGAGAAATGCCTACGGCTACGGTTATGGTTATGGCTACGGTTATGGTTATGGCTACGGATACGGATATGGATACGGATACGGATATGGCTACTATTCGGATGATAAAGACATAGAAAAGCCGTCGTTGCTAAAACGTGTATTTCAAAAATCATAAAATTTAAGGGGAGCAAATGCTTCCCTTTTTATTTTAAATGTTAGTGAAATTCCTTTTGTTCTTATTCTATTTGTAATTTTACCAAACCAAATAAAAGCACATGAACATTCATTTTATCTCTGATAAACCCCTAAATATTGACACGCTAAAAGTCATTCTCCAAGAAAATTTCAAGTTGGAACTCGCCGCCGAAACAAAGCAGCGAATCAGCAAATGCCGAAAATACTTAGATGAAAAAATAGCACTAAGTGATGAACCGATCTATGGCATCAATACAGGTTTTGGGTCGCTCTACGATAAGTCAATATCCAAATCCGATCTAAATACGCTCCAAAGAAATCTTGTAATGTCGCATGCTTGCGGATTGGGCGATGAAGTTCCGCTGGATGTGGTAAAGCTCATGCTCTTGCTAAAAATACAAAGCTTGTCGTATGGAAATTCAGGAGTGCAACTGACAACTGTGGAGCGTTTGGTTTCTTTCTACAACGAAAATGTTCTGCCTCAAATATTTCAATTAGGAAGTCTTGGAGCCAGTGGCGATTTGGCCCCACTGGCACATTTGGCATTGCCATTGATTGGATTAGGAAAAGTGTATTACAAAGGAGCGTTGTGTGAGGCGGAAGCGATTAACAAAAAATTTGCTTGGGAGCCTATCACATTGCAATCCAAAGAGGGGCTTGCCTTGCTGAATGGAACACAGTTTATGGCAGCGTATGGTGCTTATCTTCTTATTGAAGCAAAAAAATATACTTTTTTGGCCAATTTGATTAGTGCCATATCTTTAGATGCCTATGATGGGCGCATTGAGCCATTTCATCCAAGAGTGCATGAAATCCGTCCGCATAAAGGACAAATAGATACCGCAAAAACAATTCGGTCTATTTTGGATGGAAGTCAAATTATTCAACAACAAAAAGTTCACGTACAAGATCCTTATTCGTTTCGTTGCATTCCTCAAGTTCATGGAGCTTCACAAGACGCCATAGCGTATGTTCAAAGTGTTTTTGAAACGGAGATAAACTCGGCCACTGATAATCCGAATATTTTTCCGGATGAAGACTTAATCATCTCGGCTGGAAATTTTCATGGACAACCTTTGGCCATTTCGCTCGATTTTTTGAGCATTTCGTTGGCCGAATTGGGAAACATTTCCGAGCGCAGAATTTACCGTTTAATTTCGGGAAAGCGCGGATTGCCATCTTTTCTTGTCCACGAACCCGGTTTAAATAGCGGATTTATGATTCCACAATATACGGCCGCCTCCATTGTAAGTCAAAACAAACAGCTTGCTACTCCTGCTTCGGTCGATAGTATCAGTTCGTCCCAAGACCAAGAAGATCATGTGAGTATGGGCGCAAATGCAGCTACCAAAGCCTATAAAATCATGGAAAATCTGAAGCGTATTTTAGCGATAGAATTGTTCAATGCCGCTCAGGCATTGGAATTTCGCCGACCGTTAAGATCATCTCAAAAAATAGAATCCTTTGTGGCTTTGTATCGTGAGAAAATAGAATTTATCACTGCCGACAAATTGATGCACAATGAGATCAAAAAAAGCATTGCTTTCTTAGAAGCTTTTGATGTTGAAAAGTATCAATCGATTATTTGATGGATACACCTATCACCAAAACGTCGTCTAGTTGCTCATAATCAGCTCGCCATTCTTTAAAAGCGGCGTGAAGAAACTCTTGCTTATCGCTGCTATATTCGATGCCGCAACTTTCTTGCAATATTGATCTGAACTTTTTGTAATTCAATTTTTTCCCGTTAGGACCACCAAACTGATCGGCATATCCATCGGTAAAAACAAAAAGCTCATCGCCTTTTTCTAATTGAATTTCATGATTTGTAAAAGTTTCTTTATCGCGAGCGTGGATACCTATTGGCATTCGATCGCCTTTTTCCTCTATCAAATCATTGTTTCGAAGAATATAGAGCGGATTGTAGGCTCCGGCAAATTGAACAATATTTGTTTCTGTATCCAAAACCATCAGGGCAATGTCCATTCCATCTTTTTGAGATTCCCCTTCATCGGATTGATGCAAGGATTTAATCACATTTTCGCGCAAACGTTCCAAAATTGTTCCGGCAGAATATTTATTCATTCTTCCTGTTATCTCATTTAGAAACGCAATACCAAGCATACTCATAAAAGCGCCAGGAACACCATGACCGGTACAATCGGCGGCGGCAATTATCAAATGTTTCCCTTTTTGCGAATACCAATAAAAATCTCCGCTCACAATGTCTTTTGGTAAATATAAAATAAAACAATTCGGATAGATTTTGTACAAATCTTCTTCAGGTCGCATGGTGGCGTGCTGTATCCTTTTAGCATAGTTTATACTGTCCGTAATGTGCTTGTTCTTTTCGGCCAACAATTCGTTTTTTTGCGAAATTTCAATTGTCCGTTCGGTTACTTTGTTTTCGAGAATTTCTTTTTCTTTCTGCAGCTTATAAATACGGTATCGAACAAAGCTGATGGTAGAAACCACTACAATGATTGTAACGGAAGCGATAAACCACCAAGTCATCCAAAATGGAGGGCGAACCCGGAAAGTGTAGGTAGCCGGTTCTTTATTCCAAACATGATTGTTGTTTTTAGCTCGAACTTTAAAGGTATATCTTCCAAAAGACAGATTTGAAAACGAAATATTTTCTTGTTTTGTAACCGGGCGCCAATCTTCGTCCAAACCTTCCAACATCACTTGATATTCTACGGCGCTTTCGTTGCTCAACGAAATGGCATGAAAATTAAAAAGGAATGAGTTTCGGTCGTATGAAAATGATTCGTTTTGAACTATCGGAGAATCCTTTAAGTTTACTTTAAGGTTAGTAATATGGATAAAAGGCTCTTTATTGTAATTTCCACTTTCGTTTTCATTAAAAATCATAAGACCATCGGTAGCCCCAAACAACACTTGTTGATTTGGTAAATCTAACATCGCATTTGTCTTGGTTTCGATTCCGGTAAAACCAAGTTTATCAGTGTAATGGGTGATTAATTTTGTTTCCAAATTGTATTTATTCAGTCCGTTGCTGCTCCCAATATATAGGTTGCCACTCTGATCAAAACGCAAAAGCGTAACATAATCAGAAAGTAAACCACTGCTTTTATCCAGAATTTTTACGAGTGTGTCGTTTTCAAATTTATAGACTCCATTGTAACTACCGAGCCAGATATCGCCGTTTGGCGATTGGCCAAAACAAACGGGTGTTATACCATTCGTTTTTCCATAATATCCAATCGTATTGTTTTCGATAAAAGATACGCCGCGTCCGCGAAGACCAACCCAAAGTTTTTCTTTTGAATCGAGAAATAGCGCAGAAATATCATTTCCTCCTAAGTTATGGGTTTGCGACAATCGAAAGGTTTTTCCGGTACTGATTTCGTGATTGATTAATCCATCGACGGTGGCTATGTATAAATTGTTTTTTGAGTCTATTTCGAGCCCACCCAAAAGCAATGCTTGGCGCGGTAAATTTGAATTTAAAAACGGATCGTAAATAAACACTTTACGCTTTATATCAAACTTTTGAATACCCGAAGTGGCCGTTCCAACCCACAAATTTCCNNCCATTTTCTTGGGTGGCAATCAAAATGTTTCCTTCGGCGTCCTCGGTGATTTTCTGGATATTCATTCCTTGAAGACCGTTCGAAAGATTGTAGCTGTGTATAATTTTTTTTCCGTCTAAAACGCTAATTCCACCACCCCAAGTTCCCACCCAGATATTGCCTTTGGAATCCTGAAAAAGAGAGCTAACAAAATTTTCCGCTAAACCATCTCTTTGATCGAAAAAAATAAATTCGTCTTTTTCAAAATTATACTTATACAATCCTCCATTGTGTTTTCCAATCCATAAATCGCCCTCTTTATCTTGTAAAACAGAAGTAGATAAAAAGAATGTCGGGAAATTTTTTGGTCTAAAATACTTGAAATGCGTGCTATCGGCAGGGAGGTATTTTAAATCGACATTTGTAGCAAAAAAAACATCTCCATTTTTCAGACAAATGGTTTTATATATCTCATCACTAAGGCCTTCCTTTCCTGTAAAGAGTGCTATTTCCTGTTCCTTACTGAGGGCATTGTGAATAAAGAAAGCACCGGCTCCAACAGTTGTAACAATCACTGTTCCTTTTGTGTCTTCACTAAAATCAGTGATTGAGCCTTTCGGATTGATGGAGTCGTTCAGGATTTCATAAAAAACCCCTTCGCTTTTTACGTAAACATTTCCATTGTCATAGCCTACCCAAAGATTTTTCTTTGAGTCGAGAAATAGGGCTCTTACGTTTGCTTCGGGAATATGGAATTCTTCTCCTACAGAAGTAAAATTTGAGCCGTCGAACTTACTCAACCCGCTCGGTGATGCAATCCAAATATAGCCTTCGTTATCTTGTAAAACACTATAAACTTTTGAATTGGGAAGTCCTTGTTGAACACTATAATTTTCGAAATAATAGGTTTGAGCAAAAAGATTTAACGGCAGTATAACTACAGCTAAAAAAATCGGCTTCAGATAACTCCAAAGCCGATTTCTAAAATGATTGTCCATTTTAATCGTTTTATTTTTTTATACCTTAATTAGTAATCGGAGATGCTGGTGTTATTCCTGCTTGTTTTTTAATGAAGAAAAACGTTCCATTTTCATCAGCAAATCCGGCAATTTTTCCAAATTGAGGTTTTTGCTGTTTTTCGTTTACCACGGCGTCAGTTACTTTCAAAACAATGGCTTCAATTGGAACGCATTGCTCCGAATCGTTGATAAGTGTATTGGCAAAAGTCTTGGTAAACTGCGAATTGTCGGAGGCTAACTCATAACCGGCAGAGGAAAATACCTGCGACGATTTGAATTTTGTTGCGCTTTCATCTGCGCATCTTCTTATTTCGGCATCAGCGCGCATCGCTTGATAGAACGAAGGGCCCGATTCACAAGCGTCGGTTATTACCAAGGTGTGGGTAATATCGTTTGCATACACCTGCATGCTTGCTTTTAAGTTGTTGATATTGAAAAAGCTGAACTCATCGTTTCGATCTGCGTCAACGGGAATCCAATACCCAACATCATTTAAAAATTTGCCATGTCCCGAATACCAAATAACCAACGAATTGACCCGATTTCGCTTCACTAAATCACGCAACTCGATGGAGAAAAATTTATCCATTTGGGCTTTTGTCATATTTTGCTTGTGAATGATATTGTGTACTTGATAATTGGAAAGGGCCGATTTCATCAAACGCGTATCTTTAACAGGGCCGTCGAGCGAAGCAAAAGATTCATAATCGGAATTTTCAATAAATACAACCCATGTTTTTCCCATTGGATTGTTGTTTGCCAACAAAGAACTTTCGCGATTCAAATAAAACTCGCGAGTCAATTTATTGTCATAAATATCCGTAACCTCTACAGTAACTTTTGACTGATCTTTTAAATCGATGTTGGTGGTAAATCGTGGGTTTTTATCATTTTTATTGAATGGAATAATGGCTCCATTGAAGGTGATAGATTTAATTAAACTTTCATCGCTCACATTTCCTTCAAAATAAACTACCGGTGCATCGTTTTCCAAAAATACCTGATGGTTTTCATCTGTAAACGGAATCATAAATGCAATTTTTGGAGCATCATTCTCAACGCGAACGATTTTGTAATTTACAGTACTTACATTGCCATAGGCGTCTTCTGCTGTAATACTGAATTCGTTGCGATTCACTAAATCAAGTTTTGCAACATATTCGTAATCACCCTTATTGTTAAATGGTACTATGTATTTTCCATCTGCTGTGTACTGATCAACGACGACTCCGCCTTGAATAGAAATGTCTTCTACATTGCTTTCTTCTTTGATAAGGATTTTAAGCTCAGCTTCTTTTTGATTAAAAGTAACGCGAATTTCGTCGTTCGAAAAGTTTTCGTTCTTCAACGAAATCATTGGTTTATTGCTTTCTCTTTTCAACTCAAACAAACGAGACTTGGAGTAATTCAAACATTCGTCATCTACGGTTTTTACATTTGCCAAGGCGATGATTTTTGAAAAATCCAAAATAGCCACGTCTTTTCGGGTGATTTGATCGTAGGATTTGGCACGCATAAACAAAGCATAAATATTTTCAGGATCCTTGCTTATAACCATTGAATAGTCGGCAATTGCGTTCATGTGCTGGCTAAATTCCAAATACAAATCCCCGCGATAGTTGATTAAATTCAATATATCTGCATCGTCCTTGTATATTAATATGACTTTAGAAAGATCGTTAATGGCTTGTGGATAATCTTGTTTTTTATGGTAGGCATATACGCGTGTTAAAAAAGCTCGTTTTTCGTCTTTAACGCTTGCCATTACTGTATTTGCTTCTTTAATGGCATCGTCGTATCTGCCTTCCTCGTACAGTGTTTTAGCCAAATAAACACGCGCGTTTAGGTGGTTTGGGATTTCAGAAAGCACCGAACGGAAAGAAGCTTCGGCTGCAGTGAAATTTTTCAGTATAAACTCTAAATCTCCTATTGTATAGTAGGTGTCAACGGTCTCTTTTACGGCTAGAGAAAGCTTAGCATATTGCAAGGCTTTCTGCCATTCTTTTATTTCATAAAGCGCATTGATTTGCTTTGTATAAATGGGAAGATCTTTTTTCTCTACGGCAAGATATTGCGTATATTTCTCTGCTGCTTTGCCGTACTCTTTCAAATCATAACAAAGATTTCCGTTCGATAACCAAGCTTGTAAATTGGCTTTGTCCAATTTATTTACAACATCGTAGTCTTCAATGGCTTTGGCCGGTTCATTTGTTTTGCTGTATGCTTGCGCACGATAAAAATAGGCTTCGGTATAATTGGGGTCTAATTGAATAGCCTTTGTAAAGCCTTCAATAGCAGGAGCAAACAACCCTTTTTTAAAATTTTTGGAGCCTTCTTTAAAACTATCTTTCGCATTCTCCTGCGCCTGAATTGAGAATACTGCGATAAAAAGGCTGATCAGAATTAAAACGATTTTTGACTTCATGGCTTTTATTTTTAGGGGATAATATTCTATTTTAAGTTATTTAACCCACAAAGTTAATAAAAATACATTCGAAAACCCAACTATTTAATATTTTTCTATTTGACACTGTTTTTTGCCATTGAATCAAGCTTAATAGTTCCATTTTGATTTGATTTTCTTTTTGAATTTAAAATTTTAAGTGCTTTTTTTCGTTCTTTTGCCAGATACGAAATTAAAATGCGATTCAAATCCGGCCCGAGTATTTTTCTGCTGATTGTTTTTCTGGTCGCCTGCGAAAAGGATGCCTATTCTCCTTTGCCGCATGTGGAAGTAAATATTCAGATTTATCCCAATTCGGCACAGTTTATTGATTTAAATTCTGGAGGTGGATTCGTATATCTTACCGCCAACTATCCAAGTCGTGGAATCATAGTGTATCGAATCAGCGATACCGATTTTGTAGCTTTTGAACGGACTTGCCCACACGATCCTTACGATTGTTGCGAAGGAACACAATGTCCGCGTTTGATGGTGGACGAAAGCCGGCTTACCATTTCCGATTCTTGCTGTGGATCCAATTATTTGATTCTGGACGGAAGCAATGTGAGCGGCCCATCAACATTCCGTTTAAAACAGTACCACACCTCCTACGACGGGAATGTTTTGTATATCTACGACTAAATCTTTATCGTTCCCAAGAAACCAAAATAGGGCGATTTGCTTTCGAGCAAATAAACGCTTCGCAAACCCAGCTCAAATGGAATAAATGAGCGCAGAAAATGCACTTCAAAAAGCAAATCATTGCCCACAGAGCGATAGTTTGTCCCGGCGGTTTTTCTTTCGAAGGTTTCGTCATAGAATAAACCCAAACTGATTCGTTTTAGGTAAAGCAAACTTCCAATATTAAAATCGGGATAAGCCAAAGGCAATTTATAATCCATTTTATAACTGATCGGCTCTTCAAAATTCAGTCCAATATATCCTCTCGAAAACACAATCTGATTGGCATAAAAATCGGCATCTCCAATTCGGTTTTGATAAGCAAAATAAACACGAAGACCATGGTGTTTTGAGAATCCAGGAAAATAAAACGCCGAATTGAAAGCAAACAAACTTCCACTCACATCAAACGGACTTTGAAGATAAATGAAATTGATCTGCTGTCCCCATTTAGGGAAAAGCGCCTGTTTGGCCGACTTTTGAAAATTTGAACATTGTATCGAATAACTCAAAATTTGATAATTGCTTTTCTTCAACTCCACCCCTATATTCATGACATCCAATTGCTTGTAAGAATATTCCAATCTCGGTTGAATTCGCTGCGACCATGTTCCTGAACTAAAAAACAAGGGCACATAAACAGCTGTTCTTAAATTGGTTTCATTATAACTCAAAATGAAATTGCTATCTGCTCGCGCATCGTGAGCTATTCGTTGGTGGTATCCATAATCTACTCGCGCATCAATGGCTGGATACCAGCCCAGATAAGCGATCTCGGCAAAAGTTGTTCCTTCTTGAAAATTTAAATCATATTCGTATCCCAAGCTCATGATAAGGGTAGAAAGCTTGTTTTGCGAACTCATTGTTGCGCCCGGCTTAAAACCGTAGGTGTCCATCGAAAAACTAAATGGCCCCCAACTGTGTGGATTGATGAGATGACCTATTTTGCTATACTTTTTTATTTCGTATTTCTTTTGAGGAATGGCGCTGTTTAACAGCAATGTATCTTCTTGTTTTTGAAGAATTTCCGCCAATGGGAAACTGCTATTTTCCGCTTCCAACATCGGTTTCCAATCCATTGAGTCTATTCCGGAAAGCGCAATCTGATTTCCATCTGCAGTATATTCCGAATACAATAGCTGACCGTTCCAGATTTGTGGCGAATGAGCGCCAAATGCCGAAGACGTGATTTGATAAATTTGTCGGTCGCTCAAACGCAATGCGAAAATATTGCTTATTCCGGTATAGGCGGCTTGATACAAAATATAGTCTCGCCAATAAATTGGTTTGCTGATATCGACTGCGCTGAAAGGCAATAAATAGGAATATTTGCCCGATGCTATATCAAATTCGACAAGGCTTTTCCCTTGATCATTTAAACAAACCGCCACCAATTTTGTGTCGTTCGCCGACCAGTTTGGATAACTAAAAAAATCGTTCGAAAGGGTTTTAAACTCTTTCTCTTTCAGTCCGCCCAACAACTCGATAATGGCTAAGCCATGTTCGTCGTTTACCGACGACTCCGCTGCAACAACTTTGCTGGCATCGCTGTTTAAAGCGGGAGAAAAATATCTTTTCTGAGCGGAGAAAACACTCTTTTCTTTCGATTTTAAAGAATAAGTGACAATCTTTGTGAAACTTTGATAAGCCCATCGCGGGTCAAAATCATATTCCGCCCAACAAACGACTCCGTTTTTTGACGAAAGTGTTTCTTTGAAATGCAAAGCCAAGAAGCTAACTTGCTGCTCTTTTCCGAGCGAATCCAATAAAACCAATTCGCTTACCGATTGATAATCGTCTTTAAAAGCGATGATTTGATCTTTGGAAACAGCGATTGGATTTTGATAGTCGATAAAGGATTGGCTTTTTGTTAAATTCTGAAAAGCTGTCTTTTCCAATTTTCCATCTACTTCCTTCCAAATGGAATCTAAATCTGCCAAGGAAGACCTGTAAAATTCCGCTTTGTTTAAGCCCGTTTGTTTTTTGAGGCTATTTGAAAACGGAGTGATGGTAAATGGATATTTCGCCACATTGTCCAAAGCCTTACGCCACAATTCGGAACCGTATTTTGCTCTCCCATACCCAACCAAATAATAGCCCAAATGATAATGAGAAGTTGTGAAATCTTTATAAGATCCATGTGCCGCTTTATCGTAAGAAAAAGCCCCTTTTTGTAATAGCTGAGCACGCATTTCCATTTCAAATAAAGGCTGGCGACCTCTTCCTGAACGACTCAATGCTGTTTCTGTTACAACCGCATCTCCTTCAATAAACCACCATGGAACAAACAATCCATAAACTCCGGCGGTGATTTGCTGGCCAAATAGCACATACAAAAGTTTTGTTATTCCCTGATTCATTTTGTCTAATTGAACAACATGACGGTATTCGTGCAAAGCCAATTGCTGCAACCACTCTTGGGCATAGCTGTCTTGTGGCGATTGTGTAAAAAATTCGATTCGTCGAGGAGCCCAACCAACTTCGGCATTACTGTTTGCGGTTCGGTTGTGCAGCAGAACCGATATTTTTCTTGGAAAATTCTGAAGCGTCTTCCCGTCTAAAACACGCGCATATTCCAAAATATTGGCCAAATAATTGGCTTGATTTTCGTAGCCTTTTGGAAAAATAATTTGAAAATACGCACTGTTTATCTGATCCCATTTCAGGCTGCCAGGACTTTGTCCACCTGCATAGTATTGAGCCTGAGTGTTTACCGGGTTTATTACAGGTAAAAACAACAGCAGGATTCGGAATAACTTGAAATTTAAAGCCTTAATCATAAAAATTCGTTGGCTACGAAAGTACTAAAAAAAAGGAATGAAACTATTCGTGTTATGGTATCGCCATTCGGTCAAATTGCACTACATTAGCATTTTCTATGTCCGACCATTGAGGACCTGATGATTAATCAAAACGAATAGCAAAATAGTCTGTAAAAGCTTTAATATCAGACTTTAAACATGTAACCGTCCAATATGCTTAAATTATCTGTTATTGTCATTACTTTAAACGAAGAACGAAATCTTGCACGCTGTTTGGCATCTATTCAGTCTATTGCCGACGAAATCGTTATTCTGGATTCGTTTTCGACAGATAAAACACTCGAGATAGCCGCGCATTTTGGAGCCAAGGTAGAACAAAAAGTTTTTGAAGGCTATGTGAAAGCACGCCTTTATGTTGAGAGTCTGGCACAACACGATTTTATTTTAGCAATCGACGCAGACGAAGCCCTCACCGTAGAGCTTCAACAATCAATACTTCAACTCAAAAAAAACTGGGTTAAATCGGGTTATTACGTTGCTCGAAAAACCAATTATTGTGGAAAATGGATTCGATACAGCGGTTGGTATCCCGATCGAAAATTGCGACTCTACAAAAAAGGGAGCGGCCGATGGGAGGGAAAATATGTACATGAGAAGTTCGCTCTTTTTCCGGGCGAAGAAGCCGGCACGCTGGAAGGCGATTTGCTTCACTATTCTTATTATACGGAAGACGAGCATTGGGAAAGAACGGAAAAATACGCCTTTATGTCGGCTCAAGAATTATTTGAGGCCAACCGGAGAATTTCCTTATTTTCCATTTTTTTCAGAGCACTCATTAAGTTTATCCGCGATTATCTTGTCAAATTTGGCCTTTTTGATGGAAAAATAGGATTCAAAATTGCAAAAATTTCCGCCGTAGCAACTTTTAAAAAATACAAACGCCTTTTGGAGCTGAACAAATCGGCGAAAACCGGCTATAAAATTACGGAGGCCGAGTTTTCGGAAAAAATCAGATCTAAAAACTGTGATGGGTTTTCGATCATTATTCCTACATGGAATAATTTAGAATACCTTCAACTTTGCCTTTACAGTCTTCGAAAGAATTCAACCTTTAACAATCAAATCATTTTGGCAATAAATGAAGGAACCGACGGAACATTGGAATGGGTTGAAGCACAACAAGACATTGATTTTATTCACTCCAAAACGAATATGGGGGTGAGTTTTGCCGTAAACGCCTGTCGTCAGGCCGTAAAAGCCGACTACATCGTATATATGAACGACGATATGTATGTGTATCCCGAATGGGACAAAATGCTGCTAAACGAAATCCGATCGCTCAATACCGACTATTTCTTTCTCTCGTCCAGCCTTGTTGAACCACAAAAAAACAACAATCCAAACTACATTTCCGTAATCAGAAATTATGGTACCTCCGTAGAAACTTTTGATGAAGAAAAACTTCTAAGCGAGCAGAACGACTTTGAAATCACCAACTGGCAAGGAAGCTCGTGGCCGCCCAATGTGGTCCACAAAAATATATGGGATTTGGTTGGCGGATATAGTTTGGAGTTCTATCCCGGATTTTATTCGGATCCCGATTTTTCGATGAAGCTCTGCAAAGCCGGCGTTCGAGAGTTTTATGGCGTTGGCAAGAGCAAAGTGTATCACTTTGGCGAACGAACTACCCGCAAAATGAAAAAAAATGATCAAGTAAACAGAGGAAGTGTCCTTTTTCTGCAGAAATGGGGAATGACCGCCAAAACATTTTACACCGAAATCTTGCAAATGGGCAAACCCTATAAAAACGCCTATCCCGATAAAATTTCTCTTTCTAATTATTCCCAATATAAAAATTCGTTTAAACGCTTTTATCGAACTTTTTGGTAATAAAGAGGTAGAATCTACTTGTTGAAAATGAAAAGAAACTTTCTTTCATTAAATTGTTCTTATGATCGAAAAATCAAATTGGGCATTAAAAAAAAAACTGCATTTTTGCTAAAAAATAATTGCTATGATTCTATCTTTCATTGATTGGAATATTTCCCCTCAAATATTTAGCATAGGGAATTGGGAAGTGCGCTGGTACGGATTGCTGTTTGCTGCGTCTTTCTTTTTTGGATATATCCTGATGGGTAAGTTTTTCAAGATAGCCAAACTTCCCGAAAGTGCCCTCGATCGAATCTCGACCTATATGCTTGTTGGAACCATTCTTGGCGCCCGATTAGGCCATGTTTTTTTCTACGAACCTGCTTACTATTTGGCCAACCCAATTAAGATTTTATATATCTGGGAAGGTGGTCTTGCCAGTCATGGTGCAGCCATTGGCATCCTAACTGCTTTGGGCATATTTGCGTATCGGGAAAAGCTAAATTATTTCTGGGTTACAGACCGGATTGCTATTGTGGTTGCATTGGCCGGATTTTTTATTCGGATGGGAAATCTGATGAATTCCGAAATTTTTGGTCACGTTACAGATTTGCCTTGGGGTTTTAAATTTTATCGTGCCTTTGCTCCCGGAACGGAAGTCTTGCCTCATCACCCAACACAGATCTACGAAGGTCTTTCCTATCTTCTTATCTTTGCTTATCTGATTTGGTATTTTTACAAAAAAGCCGGAAAACCACCCGTGGCTTATCTTACCGGCGTTTTTATGATTGGTATTTGGGGAATGCGTTTCCTCATTGAGTTTTTGAAAGAGAATCAGGTAGCTTTTGAGGACGGAATGGCTTTGAATATGGGTCAGTGGTTGAGTATTCCTTTGATTTTGTTTGGTGGTTATTTGGTTGCTCTTGCTACAAAAAAGAAAACTTTTTAAGTCTTCATTTCCTCATTTATAGCTTTTCGACTTCAATCCTTCTTGTATTTCCAATTCTTTTTTAAATAAAAAATACAATGCATGCATAGGGAATTGATGATTTTTATTTAACTTTGAAAATAAAATAAACAGAAAGCTTTATGATTTTACTAAATCCTAAAAACCGTAAACGATTTTATCCTGATAAACACTCGGAAGAGATCATGGAAAAAACCATTGCTTTTTTTGAAAACAAAGGAAAAGCAAGTATCAAAAAAGACGACCAAGAGCGCACTTGGTATCAAGAATATATTGATTTTATTGGAAAAGAAGGCATTTTTGCCGATCTGCTTACGCCTGCCAAATACGGCGACAAAAATTCGCGCTGGGACATGTGGCGCATCCAAGAATTCAACGAAATTCTAGGATTTTACGGCTTGCCTTATTGGTACGCTTGGCAAGTGAGCATTTTGGGGCTGGGGCCCATTTGGATGTCGGAAAACGAAAATGCAAAACAAAAAGCAGCCAAATTGTTGCGTTCCGGTTCTATTTTCGCCTTCGGATTGTCGGAAAGAGCGCATGGTGCTGATGTGTATTCCAGCGAAATGCGTCTATCCAAACAAGCCAACGGAAATTATCTGGCCAACGGCTCAAAATACTATATCGGAAACGCCAACAGAGCCGATATGGTTTCTACTTTTGGTAAACTAGACAACGACGAATATGTGTTTTTTATAGCCAATTATCAGCATTCGAAATACGATTTGGTTAAGAATACCGTAAACAGCCAAAATTATGTGGGCGAATATGCTTTGCGCGATTATCCGGTTGGTGAAGAGGATATTTTGGCCAAAGGCCAACAAGCGTGGGACAATGCATTGAACACCGTAAATGTTGGGAAATACAATTTGGGTTGGGCCTCAATTGGTATGTGTACTCACGCCTTTTACGAAGCCATCAATCATGCTTCAAAACGCCAGCTATACGGAATGTTTGTAACGGACTTTCCACATGTAAAACGTATGTTTACCGATGCCTATTCGCGATTGGTGGCTATGAAACTTTATGCAAGTCGAACGGCCGACTATATGCGCTCTGCTTCCTTGCAAGATCGCCGATATATGCTATACGATCCAATAATGAAGATGAAAGTAACCACTCAAGGGGAAGAAGTAGTAAATTTAATGTGGGATGTGATTGCGGCCAAAGGTTTTGAAAAAGACACTTTTTTTGAAATGGTTACGCGCGACATTCGCGCACTGCCCAAGCTGGAAGGCACCGTTCATGTAAATATCGCGTTGATTATCAAATTTATGCAAAACTTCTTGTTCGTCCCAAAAGAATATGCCGACATTCCACAACGCAGCGATGCCGCTGATGATGAATTTCTGTTCCGACAAGGACCTACACGAGAATTAGGAAAAATTCAGTTTCACGATTTCAACAAAGCATTGGACTTGTTCGATTTACCCAATGTCGCCATTTTCCGCATACAAGTGAACCTATTTAAAGAAACTTTGGTAAAAGCCCCGGCTACTTTGGAGCAAACAAAAAATGTAGATGTAATGCTTACCATTGGCGAAATGTTTACATTAATTCCTTATGCTCAATTGATTTTGGAAAACGCGAAAATTATGAAAATAGATTCCGTTTTGGTGGATCAGATTTTCGATTTTATCGTTCGCGACTTTAGCAAGTTTGCATTGGAAATGTTCAACAGGCCGAGCAGTACCGAAAAGCAAATGGAATATTGTATGCGTATGATTCAAAAACCGGCCGTTGACGAAAACAGAACAAAAACAATTTGGGTCGATTATGTGTTTCCAAATGTAGATGCTTACGAAATGAATCCGTAAAAATCTGAGCATATTACAAAACTTCAAGAAAACCAAAAGAGGCTGATTCGGAAATGAATCAGCCTCTTTATTGTTTTAGCAAATGTTCTTATTTTACGATAGTCAGCTCGTTTATAATATTTTGTGCGCCGCCCAATTTTTCGATGATAAACAAAACATAACGGATGTCCACATTGATGGTTTTTTGCAAGTTTTTATCGAAAGAGATATCGCCACTCATCGCTTCCCAGTTTCCGTCGAAAGCAAGGCCAATAAGTTCTCCTTTTGCATTCATTATCGGGCTTCCTGAATTGCCCCCGGTAATATCGTTGTCGCTCAAGAAACCAACAGGCATTTCGCCTTTGCTATTGGCATATTGACCAAAATCTTTTTTCAGAATCAACTCTTTCAATTTTGCTGGAACTACAAATTCCGGATTTGTGGCGTCTTCTTTTTCTAAAACGCCTTCGGTTGTAGTGTAGAATTTATAATCAACCGCATCGGCAGCGCGATAGCCGCCAATTTTGCCATAAGTCAAACGCATTGTAAAATTAGCATCCGGATAATATTTCTTGTTTGGATCCTTTTCGCGTAATCCGGCAACATACAATCGTTCGGCTTTTGCGAGTTTTTCGCTGATGGGTTTTGCTTTTGGCTGCAGAGCGCGATAGCTTTCGAATAGATTGTTCCATGTTTTTACGGCGCAATCTTTGTTAATTTTATCAGCTGTAGGGTTGTCCAACAACGCATTCACTTTTTCAATTGAACTAAAGCTGGAGTTCGAATACATTTCGTCTGCCCAAGCTGAAAAATCGCCTTCGAATTTTTTTGCATGATTGGTCATTGTGGAGGGCAATTTATCAGAAGCGATTCCCCAATAAGCCAAACGCATCGTTTCGGCAAATAATTTCTGATCCAATTCCTTGTTGTAATCTTTAAAATGATTTGCTATACCGGCTCTCAATTTGGCAATGGCAGCGTCCACTTTTACTTGATCAACTGTATCTTGGGCCAAAAGAGTTCCAAGTTGTGCAAAACGGCCGGCAAATGGCATCATTTCGGAGCCACGCAAAACAGCTTCAGTAAAATAAACATTGCTTTTCGTAAATTCTTTTATCGCCTTATAAGCTTCTTGATAATCGGCCAAAACAGTGCCGTATTTAGCTTTACGCGTTTGGTCGGCATCGGCCCAAGCCTGAAATTCAGCTTCAATCTGACGTTTGACATCGGCTACTTTGTTCGCTTTCAATGCTTTTGTTTGTCCTTGGAAATATTTCCAATAGTTTGCAATTCCGGCAAATTTGGAAGCATATTGCAGACGAATTTTAGGATCGGAATCCATGAATTCGCGCATAATATCCAATTTTACAGTGCGTATTTTTACAATCGTAGGATTGCTTTCGTTGATAGCTAAATCTATTCCGTAAGAAGTCAAATAGCGTTGTGTGCTTCCTGGATTTCCCATTATAAAAGCAAAATCGCCCGGTTTGGTATCTTTGATAGAGATTGGAAGATGCCATTTCGATTTCATGGGCACATTTTCTTTGGAATAAGTAGCCGGAGTTCCATCAGGAGCGGTATAAACACGGAAGATAGAAAAATCGCCTGTATGACGTGGCCACATCCAATTGTCGGTATCGGCACCAAATTTACCAACTGCTTCGGGAGGTGTTCCTACCAATCGGATATCGGTAAAAATTTCATAAACAACCATATAAAATTCGTTTCCAGCAAAGAAATTGCGAATAATGGCTTGATAATGATTTCCTTTTGTTGCTTCGTCGAGGAGTGCTTTTTCGTTTTTGGCCAAAATTTCGGCGCGTTCGCTTTCGGTGGTGGTTTCACTTATTCCTTTGAGCATTTGAGCCGTTACATCGCTCATGCTTTTCATGAATTTAACCGTAAGCCCATCAATGGCAATTTCCTCGTCTTTGCTTTTCGACCAGAATCCATCGCTTAGATAATCGTGTTCGATTGTGCTTACTTTCTGAATAGAGCCATAACCGCAATGGTGATTGGTAAAAATGAGCCCTTCGGGCGATACAATTTCACCAGTACATCCACCTCCAAAAATAATAATAGCATCTTTCAGACTTGCCTTATTGATGCTGTAAATATCTTCTGCAGAAAGCTTAAACCCCTGTTTCTGCATGTCTTTGATGTTTAATTGTTTGAGAAACATTGGAACCCACATGCCCTCATCGGCTTTCACTCTGGATTGAAACCCAAGAGCAAGCACAAAAATAAAAACGAGTACTTTTTTCATCTGTTGTTGATTTGTTTTTAATTCGTTGAAAGAAGCAGCAATCAATTTCGCCTTTGTTCTATTTCAAATGCGCTCGCACACTTCTGTTCTGGTTTTGTTTAAGAAAAATGATTTGTATTTTAGAATTGAAGCAAATTTAATCTTTAATCGATAAACTTATTCAATTAGAGCTGAAAATTAAATGGTTTTTTTAAATCAACAAATAAATTTCCGATTCCAAATCTACTGAAAACCAATTTTTTATTCTTTTTGAACCGTACAATAACGAACGCCAACAGTCTAAAATCCTCATTCTTAGCAAAATTGCCTATTTTCCTTTCTAAATAAAACCGTATCATTGCAATTAAAATGGCCGGGCTTTATCTACATATACCTTTTTGCAAACGAAAATGCCACTATTGCAATTTCTATTCGCAAGCCAATGTTCAACATAAGCCGCAATTGGTCGAAATGCTTCTCAAGGAAATTGCGTTGCAAAAAGACTATTTGAATGGAGAGGAATTGGAAAGCATATATTTTGGTGGCGGAACGCCCAGCCTTTTGACAGAGAAAGAAATTCACGCCCTGTTTGAACAAATTCACCGCGTTTTTCCGGTAACGAAAACCGCCGAAATTACTTTTGAGGCCAATCCCGACGACCTCAATCTGAGCTATTTGCAAATGCTAAAGCAAAGCCCCGTAAACCGCTTAAGTATTGGCATCCAGAGTTTCCACGACAACGAACTGCATTATTTGAATCGTTTGCACACGGGGAAAGATGCAATGAACATATTGAAACGCGCTCATGATGTCGGGTTTTCTTCGATGAGCATCGACTTGATATATGGAATTCCAATCAGTAGCACTGACAGTTGGTTGAAAAATTTAGCCCTTTTTCGCTCCTTGCAGATAGATCATCTTTCGGCATATAGCTTGACAAGGGAAGAAAATACAGCTTATGATTTGCTGATTAAGAAGGGGAAATATGCGGCGCCCAGTGATGTACAAAGTGAAGAACAGTTCAAGTTATTATTGGAGTTTGCCAAGCAAAACAGCCTCGAACAATACGAAATTTCGAACTTTGCTTTTCACCAGAAATATGCCATTCACAATACCAATTATTGGATGCGAAAAAAATATTTGGGTATTGGCCCATCAGCCCATTCATTCAATTCGCATTCTCGCTCATGGAATGTGTCGCACATCAACACCTATATCGAACAATTGAGTGTTGGGAACATTCCTTCCGAAACGGAGACTCTCAGCCTACGCGATCAATGGAACGAAAGCATTATGACGGGATTGCGGACAAAATGGGGCGTTGACATTCAATATCTAAAACAAACTTTCGATTTTTTGTGGGTTCAGGAATTTGAATTGATGGCGAAGAAATATATAAACAGCGGCCAAATGCTCGAAAGCAATGACCGCTATTT
>DMBV01000062.1 GCA_003445975.1 Bacteroidales bacterium | reverse complement strand
ATTCCGGCCGACGGTTACAATGTTATTAGCACTGCAAACAGGAATTTTAAAGGCAGAATGGGAAACAACAACGCATCCATTTATCTTGCTTCTCCGGCAGTTGTTGCGCATTCGGCACTTGCTGGCCGCATTGTTGATTTAAGAGGTTTAAATGCTACCAACGACCATTTTCCATACACTTTGGAAGCTGGTTCAACGATTGATATTGCAGCGGATGACGATCGTAACCATCGTGGGATTTGGAATTATTCGGATGCCGACAATTTAAACACCGATCAAATGTTTGCCGGAAATTTAACCTACAACATCAACAGTTCCGATGCAGAAGCTATTTTACCTTATTTATTCGAAGGATTTGATAAAAGTTTTGCAAAACGCGTAAAAGCAAACGATATAATTGTTGCCGGTGCCAATTTTGGATGTGGAAGTTCGCGCGAACATCCTTCGGTAGGATTAAGTTTTGCCGGTATTCAGGCCATCATCGTCAAATCTGTAAATCGAATATTTTACCGCTCATCGGTGAATCAAGGATTGCCAATTATTATTTTGCCAGAGGCTGTAGAGGCATATAAAACGGGTGATAGTTTGAGTATTTCGATGGAAAAGGGTGAAGTAAAAATAAATGAAAAAATTTTCCATTTCGCTCCATTGCCGGATAAGCTGATGAAAATATTTTCGTCCAAAGGATTGGTGAATTTTATTTTAGCACAAGAGAAATAAAAAATATGGCGCTTTTGGCGCCATTTTTTTAATAATCAGAGAGCAGTGTTTTTAGATTTTTAAATCGGTTTTGATAGTCTTCCATGGAACGCTCAATCACTTCGCGGGCTTCTTCGGCGCCGTATGTGTGGGTAATTTCCACTTGGGCTTTTCCTGCTTTTCCTGGCAAATCTTTATACGTTAAAAAATAATGTTTCAATCGTTCGATAATCAATTCCGGTGCATCTCCAATATCTTTAAAACCACCGTAAACCACATCGCCAGCTAAAACGGCAATTATTTTGTCGTCGGCTTCGTTTCCGTCGAGCATTCGGAAACCGCCAATGGGAATGGCGCGCACCAATATATCGCCATGCGTAATTTCTTTTTCTGTCATCACGCAAATATCGATAGGGTCTTTATCGCCGGTGATTTCCGGTCTTCCTGTTTTTTCGCGACAAAATTCGGCTACTTTTTCGGCAGAATAAGATTGTGGAATAAATCCATAGAGTGCAGGAACGGTATTGCTGTACTTTTGTGGCCGGTCTAAGCGCAAATAACCAGATTCTTTATCTACTTCGTATTTCACGGTATCGGTAGGAACCATTTCGATATAACATGTAATTAAATTTGGAGCATCTTTTCCAATATCCACGCCGTGCCAAGGGTGTGATTTATAGCGCAAGCCCATTAGTCGGCCTATGGGATCCATTAAAGAATTGTTCATATTTTGTGGGTTTGTTTGAATTTGTTAATACAATGAAAACGATATCAATGTATGAATTATTTAATAACGCCAAGCTCTTTTCCGACTTTGCTAAAGGCCGCAATTGCTTTATCAAGATGTTCCAATTCGTGGGCTGCAGAAAGTTGCACGCGAATACGCGCTTCGCCTTTTGGAACAACAGGAAAATAAAATCCAATCACGTAAACACCTTCGTCGAGCAATTTTGCTGCAAATTCTTGCGATAATTTTGCATCGTAAAGCATTACAGCGGCAATGGCCGACTTGGTGGGTTTAATGTCAAATCCGGCTGCCAACATTTTTTCCATAAAATAATCGGTATTGCGATGCAATTTATCTTGAAGTTCGGTGGTTTCGGCCATCATTTCAAACATTTTAATTCCGGCATTTACAACCATTGGTGGTAAAGAGTTCGAAAATAAATAGGGACGAGAACGTTGGCGCAACATATCAATGATTTCTTTTTTGCCGGTGGTAAAACCGCCTACTGCGCCACCAAAAGCTTTCCCTAAAGTACCGGTAATAATTTCGGCTTTTCCTCTTACATCAAACAATTCGGTAACACCGCGTCCCGATTTTCCAACTACACCGGCAGAGTGACTCTCGTCAATCATTACCATGGCATCATATTTAGTCGCTAATGCAATAATTTTGTCCATGGGCGCTACATTGCCATCCATCGAAAAAACACCGTCAGTAACAACCAACCGAAAGCGGTTTTTTTGTGCTTCAATCAGTTTTTCTTCCAATTCTTCCATATTTGCATTTGCATAGCGATAACGATTGGCTTTGCACAAACGAACGCCATCGATGATGGAAGCATGGTTCAACGAATCTGAGATAATGGCGTCGTCATCACCCAAAAGTGGTTCAAAAACGCCACCATTGGCGTCGAAAGCCGCTGCATACAAAATGGTGTCTTCGGTGCCAAAAAATTCGGCAATTTTTTGTTCCAGCTGTTTGTGTAAATCTTGTGTTCCACATATAAAGCGCACCGACGACATGCCATAACCACGCGTGTCTAACGCTTCTTTTGCCGCTACAATCAATTTGGGATTATTGGACAAACCAAGGTAATTATTGGCACAGAAATTTAAAACTTCTTGTCCGGTAGAAACCCGAATAGTCGCGCCTTGTGGACTTGTGATGATACGTTCTTCTTTGAATAAGCCGGCTTCTTTTATCTGACTAAGCTCTTGATTTAGAAAAGATTGAAATTTGGTGTACATGAATATCTAATTTTATGTTTGTTTACAAAAGTATAATTTTTTATTCGCAGGTAGGTAAATTTAGGAATTATATCCCTGTTGTGTTCAAATTTCCGAGGCTAATGGTGATTAAACGTTTTTTATCTGCGGCGGCGTCGGAAGTGATGTTTAAACTTACCTGCAGATGCAAGTTATAAATATTCATACTCACTTCTTTGGCAAATATTTGACCAATTTTGGAAATATCGGAATTGATAATTCCTTTGTCGCGCGAAAACACAGGACCTAAAATCTCGTTTTCGCCCTCTTCGATAAATTTAGTGTCGTAATCTTGGAAATGATAAATGTTCGCAACATCGTAGATGGTATAAACTTGCAAATTTTCGATGCCGTCGATGTTGGTCAAAAACCAATTGTACGTGTTTTCATCGAGCAAGCATCTATTTAGCCCATCTTTTTCAAGGATTCTTGCATTGTTGATGATGGCGCTCCCGTAAAAATTGTCGTCGAAAGTGAATAGCGTATCGTAAGTAATGGCATATCGAAGGCTGATAGCACCAATTATTTTTCGCAGTTTTGGAAAGAGATGAAAAGAGTTGTAGGCACGAACTACGATTTCAAAATTAATCACAAAAATAAGTGCATGCATGGGAGAGTCGAGAATCAAATAGCCACCATCTCCGGTACTGATAAACGAATGTTCAATCTTTTTAGCATCGTATTTCTGAAAAACAAATTGATTCGACTGAAGACAAAGTTTAATGGTCTTGGTAAAGAAAATTTTAAAAAGAGTTGGAATAAGGGTTTGTTCAAGATGTTTGAACATTCCATATCGATAAATATCGATGCCCAAAACAGATTTTCGCCACAAATTTTTCGGGTCGATGTAACTGGCCAAAGCCAGATACAGATCTTCGCTATCCGGTACAATATTCGTTTTTTCGTAAACAGATTCTTTGTCTTTTTCGCGAAGAATTTCGAGTATTTTTTCGTAATCCAGTTCTTTTATTGTCTGTTTCATAGCTGAAAAAATTGTTTACATTTATTTTAATATGATTCGTCCTAAGCGTTCGGAAATAAGTTTTTGAATATTTTGTTTTTTCAATATGAGCATGATAATTTTTTCTTTTTCCTGATCGGGCGCTTCCTTTAGCTCGTTTTGTAATTCGTGAATTTCTTGTTCGAGTTTACGCTGTTTGAACGAAAGAACAGAAGTGTTCACTGCTTGTAAAAGCAATTCCTCCTCCGTTACAACATGTATTCGCTCTTTGGCCATCCAATTTTCGGAAAGACTGTAGGGCGAGCTTAAAACATCGGCTGCAATTTGAACAATTTCTGCATTCTCGTGGTTTATAAACGATTGTTCACTTGGAATGTTTTCCTCTTCAACCCCGCGTTTATAGTCTTGATAAATTTGATCATACAGAGGATTTAGAAAACCTAAGCCATCGTCTTCCAATTGTTCTACAATAAAACCGGCCACATTTACTTCGATGATTGATTCCGGCCCGTCTTCGTTTTCTCTGAATCGGTAGTCAAAAGATTTGTTTCCGTAAAGCAGAAGTAGTCGAATGAGGTTTTCTTCCTGATAAGATAAGGGGGTTTTATTTTCTTGTTTTACTTGTTTTGGTCTTTGCTCCGAAGGCGAAGGTTGCTGAGGTACAAAGGCAAGTTTTGTTTCCTGATTGTTTTTACGAAGTCTTTTGTTCAGGTCGTTTACAAGTGCTTGTTCGGGTATATCAAGCAAAACAGAACATTCCTGAACATACAGCGTTCGCATAATCTCATCGGGAATGATGGAAATAGTTTGTACAATTTCCTTGATAAGTTCTCCTTTTTTTATCGGATCGCTAGCGGCTTCTTCGTGTAAAAGCCGGGTTTTGAAGCGGATAAAATCGTCGGCCTGACTTGCTAAAAACGTGGCTACTTCGGTGGCTGAATGTGATCGGGCAAAACTATCGGGATCTTCTCCTTGCGGAAAAAGCACAATCTTCACATTCATGCCTTGTTCCAAAATCATGTCAATTCCTCGGAAAGAGGCTTTTATTCCTGCCGTATCTCCATCGTAAAGAATTGAAATATTGGAAGTGAATCGCTTGATCAGCTTTATTTGTTCCGATGTTAGGGAAGTGCCGGAGCTGGCAACCACGTTTTCAATTCCGCTTTGGTGCAACGAAATAACATCAGTATATCCTTCTACCAAAAAACAGTTGTCTTGTTTTAAAATTTCTTGACGTGCAAAATAGATTCCGTACAAGACTTTGCTCTTGTTGTAGATATCTGATTCAGGCGAATTTAGGTATTTGGCGGCACTTTTGTCGGAAGTTAAAATTCTACCCCCGAAACCGACAATTCTTCCCGATAAATTGTGGATAGGAAACATGACCCGTCCTTTAAATCGATCGAATAGCTTGTTGTTTTCTTTTACGATGGTTAGCCCGGTTTTTTCGAGCGATCGCAAAGGATACGAATTGGTTTGTGCGTAATCTGTAAAAGCAGTCCATTCGTCCGGACTGTAACCCAACTCAAATTTTTTGATAAGCAGATCGCTCAATCCTCTTTCGCGCAGATAGGAATGGCCTATCGCTTTTCCCTTGGGGTTTTCCCATAGCGTGTTGACGAAAAAATCTTTCGCAAATTCGGAAACAAGAAATAAACTTTCGCGCTCTGTTGTTGCTTTTTGTTGTTCGACCGTTTGTTCTTGTTCTTCAATAGGAATTTGATACTTCCTAGCCAAATACTTTAATGCTTCAGGATAGCTGAAATGCTCATGCTCCATTAAGAATTTAGAAGAATTGCCAGCAGCGCCACAACCAAAACATTTGTAGATTCCTTTTGCCGGCGAAACGGTAAAAGAGGGTGTTTTTTCGTTGTGAAAGGGGCAGTTTCCCAAAAGATTTGCGCCTCTTCGTTTGAGCGAAACAAACTCGCCAACAACCTCTTCAATTCGGGCTGTTTCGAGAATGAGTTGTATCGTTTCTGCTGGTATCAAACTATTGTATTTCTTACAAAAATAACATTTATCGACGTATATTCATATTTTCAATTCTTTAAAACCCATGGCTCCTGGTTTTTGAGATTCAACTAAAAGAAACTCCGAAACATGCATGCCCCGAAAACGAACATTTAATAGGCTCGCCCGCCTTTTCCTTCAATATAATTGATAAAGCTGGTGTTTACTACTTTGTTGCCGCCGGGGGTGGGGTAATTGCCTGTAAAATACCAGTCGCCTTTGTGATCGGGCAATGCCAAATGCAGATCTTCAATACTTTGAAAAATCACTTTTACTTTTGCTTTCACGTTTTTTGGGGTAACCAATTGAGCTATTTTTTCAGAAATTTGCTCTGCGGTAAATGGTTTGTAAATGGCTTTTACGTGATTACGAACCTGTTCTTTAGGCAGATTTTCTTGTGCTTTGCATTTGAGATACACTTCGTTGATGATGGACTCTTGGTGACTTTCTTTCAGTAATTCCATGACGGCTTTAAATGCGATGAAATCGCCCAAACGAGCCATATCAATGCCGTAGCAATCGGGATATCGAATTTGTGGCGCCGAAGAAACCACAATAATTTCGGTTGGCCCCAGCCGATCGAGTATGCTGATAATGGATTGTTTTAAGGTTGTTCCGCGAACAATGGAATCGTCGATAATAACTAGTTTGTCTTCGTCTTTTCGAATGGAACCATAGGTGATATCGTACACATGGCCAACCAAATCGTCGCGTTGATTGTCTTGTGTAATGAAAGTACGTAATTTCATGTCTTTAACGGCTACGGTTTCGATGCGTGGCGAAAAGAGCATAATTTCTTCCAGATTTTCTTTGTTTAATTTATCGCCCAGCTCCAATACTTTGTCAGCTTTTAGTCTGTTGCAATAAATATTTAATTCTTCCACCATTCCCTGAAAAGCCACCGCGGCGGTATTCGGAATATACGAAAAAACGGTATTCCGAATATCGTGCTGAATTGTTTTTAGAATCGTTGGCGTAATTAAAGCGCCTAATTTTTTTCGTTCTTTGTAAATATCCTTGTCGGTTCCTCGACTGAAATAGATACGCTCGAATGTACAGGCTTTTTTGATTTGCGGTTTTTGAACTTCTACTTCTTCTACAATGTTGTTGTGTTTCACAATCAAAGCATGACCGGGTTTTAACTCCTTTATTTTATCGCCCGAAACATTTAGACTTGTTTCGATAACCGGACGTTCTGAAGCGGCAACCACAATGTCGTCATCAACATAATAAAAAGCAGGGCGAATTCCGGCCGGATCGCGCAGGATAAAGCCGTCGCCATGACCAAGAAGCCCGGTGATAACATAACCGCCGTCCCAATCGCTCGATGCTTTTCGTAAAATATTGGCAATATTCAAACCGTCGGCTATTTGGTGGGTAATCTCTTCTTTCGAAAAACCTTCGTATTTGTATCTTCTGTACAATTCTTCGTTTTCCTCGTCGAGGAAATGGCCAATTTTTTCGAGCATGGTAATGGTGTCCGACGTTTCGGTGGGAAATTGTCCAAAACTGACCAATCGGTCGAAGAGTTCGTTCACATTGGTAAGATTGAAATTTCCTGAAAGGATTAAATTTCTGGTTTTCCAATTGTTTACTCTTAGAACCGGATGAATACTCTCAATGGAATTTTTTCCGAAAGTGCCATAGCGTAAGTGTCCCATAAAAACTTCTCCAGTAAAACGGTGGTTCATTTTTAGGTATCCCACATCGTTGAGCAAACGGGGGTTATGCTGTTCCAATTGAACAAAAGGTTCGTAGGCTTTGTGGAAAATATCTTTAAGCGGCGAATTTGAATTAGAGCGTTCGCGACTGATGTACTTATAACCGGGAGGCATTCCGAGTTTTACATTTACTATTCCGGCTCCATCCTGACCGCGATTGTGCTGCTTTTGCATTAGTAAATGCATTTTGTTCATTCCCCAAAGAGGAGTTCCGTATTCGGCAAGGTAATATTCTAATGGTTTGCGTAAACGTAAAAAGGCAATTCCGCATTCGTGTTTTAGCTGGTCGCTCATGCTTTAATCCTTTGGTTTTGATCTATTTTTACGTTCGCAAAGTTTCGCATAAAAAACAGGATAAAAAAACATTTTTTTTGTTTTTTTTGTTTAAAAAGGAGCTGTACTTATTCGCTACCAAAAACCAGTAGGAGCAAAAAACAGCGTTTAAAAAAAAGAACGACGCGGCATTTCGATTGAAAAGCTGCATTGATCGTGAACAGCATTTTATCGAAGAAAGAGACTTAGGACGATTTGAAAAGAATAGAAATTGTTTGAAGCCCTTGA
>DMBV01000141.1 GCA_003445975.1 Bacteroidales bacterium | reverse complement strand
CCGGCAGGCAGGTTGGCTGCATTTCGGAGAGCTATTTTAAGTCGGTTGCTTCCACGTGGCACTTTACTTGAGAGTATTTTGCCACCGCTAATTTTGTTGTTGGGTGCTATTCTGAGCCAGCTCGAAAAGTGCTTTGCCGTAGGGAATTTATTAATCCCAGCTAATCCAACTTCACTCATCACAGCCAACACAGTTGAATAACTCATACCTTCAANNAAATGTACGCAGTTGTTCGGTTTCCTCATCGGGCAAAAAGCTACCCGTCAAAAGGCCCATGCTATGTAGCTTCTGAATCCATTGACAGTCCTGAATATCTGTCTTTTTGCCCTTGATGTTTTTGGTAAACTTTCCATTACACAAGATTACTTGAAAATCTTCCGCAATCAATACTGCATAAAGCGATTGCATTTAAAACTATCTACAATCCAATCCGGTAGCTCAGCTTAACCAAAAATACATTGTGCGATTTATCAGAAAACAAATCGTGCAAATTATCTCTTACATCAATATCGCCATCGTCGATAAATCCATTGCGTGTTTGATTCCAAACCAAATAAACGGTTGAGCCGGGATTATATTCCCAACGTAGTACCAGATTCGACAAAAATTCCTGCACATTAAAGTCGGGTTTAGAAATAGAATAATCGATTGTTCCGTCCATGTTTTCGTCGATATTGTAGGCGCCATCCACAAGGCCGCTTATCTGACTTGAACTAAAAACATCGAACCGATCTATATAATTCGAAATCATAGGATTATCAATCACTTTGTAGCGGTCGAATTTGCCGCTTGCAATAAATGGTTGTCCCCAATATTGCAATGTTAGATCGGGAGTTAGATTGAAATTGACTCGGATGGAAGCATTCAAGACTCTTTGATCTAAACCGGCAAAGAGATATCGGGCGTTTCCGTCGAAAGTTTCCTGTCCGATGTATTGCAGTTCTTGATACGTTTGATTGTACTGCGGAGAGAACGAAATGGACAAGGTATTTGTGGGTTTGTAGGTTATTCCTACCGAAGCAACGAACGTTTTTGAGCTTTCTTCAAATCCTTTCCCGAAATTATTGTAAGCATCGAAGTAGATTTTTTTTCGACTGTCTGTACTGATACTGTACTGAATATATGCACTTCCGGGCATTCTCATTCTGGGTCCGCCACGCAAGACAGTATTTGATATTCCATTGGTATTCAGATTGGCATGTCCCCAAAAACTCCAAAAATTCTTAAAATTCATATTGGCATTCAATTCCATTCCGTTTCCGAGCAAATTGCCTCCAAAGTCCCAGATATTGTAATAATCGCCACTGAAATTCCAATTGCGGTAAATCCCTTTTGGATCCCAAACTTTATATTGTCCCCAAACCATTGCAAACACTTGGTCGGCTTGGCGAAGATAGCCGATATCGTTCAATTCAAAACTCGGCGTTTTCCAGAGAAGAACGCTTAAAAATGTCCAATGTTTTTTCTGATAAACTAATTGCATTCGCCCTCCTATACCAAGCAATGTGGTTTTTTCGGTATCGTAGTTTACGTAATTATTATCCGGTCTTTGAAAATATCTGGCTGAAGATTCCTGCGTTCTTGTAATAGCCTCTTTTGTTCCGTTTACCTGACTGAAAGCTGCATTAACATTAAACATCCAGCTTTTATCTTTGAAATATTGCGTAAAATCGATGCCGCCGGTATAGGCCGATTTATGAAAATAATCAGCTGTAATGTTATCCGTCCAACGGTTTGTACTTGTCATCATTCCGCCAATGATTGTATTTCCTTGATTAAAATCTTTTTGAACACGACCGAGAAAATAATTGGTCATGGGCTCTACTGTTTCGAAGCGTCGATTGCCGTTCAGTTCGATTTCTGCATTTCCTTCGGCAGCAAGGCTTTCAATAAAACCAATGGAGAGTCCATTGCTTGTTTTCCCGGTAAGTTTTGCAGCACCCAAAATTGGTGTAAAAACAGGAACAGAAGCATATTCATTTGCAGCTAAATCAGGATAAAGCCGTGGTCGGCGGCCAATTCGGCGAGAATAAAACAAATTATCGTTTCCAACGCCTCCATCGCCAATTCCCATACCAAAACTGGTGATATTTGCCCCTTCGATAAAGAAAGGCCGTTTTTCTTCAAAAAACGTTTCATAGGCTGTCAGATTTACTTCCGAAGGATCTGCTTCTACTTGTCCAAAGTCTGGATTTATAGTTAAATCGAGCGTGAGATTATTAGTAACGCCAATTTTAGCATCAACTCCACCGTTTAGCGATTTTTCGTTTCCATCGGCAAACGGATTTCCTGCTTCGGCTTCGAAGGTTTCTGCTTTTGCAACGGCATAAGGAGTAATATCGAATATTTTCTGTGGTTTGATGGATTCGAAACCATTTATTTCGCCAAATAAATGAACTAAACCTGGTGCATCTTTGGGAGTATGTTGCCAAAAATCCAATTCATTGTGGCGATAGGTTTGCCGAAAAACTTGCATTCCCCAAATTCCGTCGGAATTTTTGTCGAATCGCAATTGACTAAACGGAATTTTAAATTCGGCCGTCCAGCCTTGTTCGTTAAAATCAACTTTCACCCACCAATTGGCATCCCAAGAAGTATCTTCATTTTCTCCATTTTCTGTTAACATTTGATCAAATTTTACGCCACCGGCACTCACTGCAAACATAAAAGCAGTTCGTAAATCGTGGAAACTATCAAAGGCCAAACCCATAAAATCGCCGTCCGGATCATCGCGACGAGTAAGTCGTTTTATGATGCTATCGGGACTGGTATCAAAAGCTTTCATGGCCACATAAAGATTGTCTTTATCAAAAACCACTTTAAACATTGTTTGCTGAGTGGGCTTTGCATTGTTGTAAGGTTCGTACTGTGTAAAATCGTTTATCCATTCGCCCAGTTGCCAGGCTTCATCTTCCAATAATCCATCCACAATGGGCGGATTTTGAATTTCGATTGCTTTGTAATTTTTCTTGATTAAATCTTGTCCCGAGGCATTCAGATTCAAGAACAAAATCATGAATAGAGAAAAATAAAATATTTTCTGCATCATTCTTCAAAGAGGTTAAATTGTTTGTTTTTTCAGCTATATGACCAAAAATTTTAATTTTCGTTACAATTCCCGACACAATTTTTTAAAATTTCTCCGAAAGGCAAATTTGGCCAACTTTCTACTTAAAAAGTATTAAAACAAATGAATTTACGAAACATAGTTTGAAGGGATTGTAAAAAAACAATTATTTTCGCAAGACAATTTAAATCAATCAGATCTTGACATTTTTAATTATCCTTATTTTGATATTTGTAATCGGGCCTTCATTGATTCGGCTTCTATTTCCTTTTCTTTTGAAAAGTTTTATCAAGAGAGCACAAAAACAAATGAATCAGCAGTTTCAGCAACAAAACAATTCGAATTCAAGAGAAGGCGAAATAAATATTAAAAAACCAACTACTTCAAAAGAAAAAGCGGCTCACAAAGACGAGTTAGGCGAATATGTTGATTTTGAAGAAATTAAAGAATAAATAAGACACTATGAATACTGCATTCTTAAAAAAAACAATTCCTTATTTTGCCGCCATTCTTATTTTTATTATTGTTGGAATAAGCTATATGTCGCCTGTTTTGCAAGGAAAAAAGCTTAAACAACACGATATTACTGTTTACAAAGGCGCTTCGAAAGAAATTCAGGATTACCGAACACAATACAAAAGTGAGCCGCTTTGGACCAATTCGATGTTTGGGGGCATGCCGGCTTATCAAATTTCTACTCAATACCCAAACAACTGGGTGAAACCCATTGGGAAAATAATTCAACTCGGATTGCCTCATCCGGTAAATATATTGTTTCTTTATTTTTTGGGCTTTTTTATCCTGCTAATTATCTTGAAAGTAGATCCTTGGTTAAGTATTGTTGGCGCACTAGCCTTTGCTTTTTCTACTTATTTTATCATCATTATTGGAGCCGGTCACAATACAAAAGCCTATGCCATTGCTTATATGGCGCCTTTGGTGGGCGGAATTCTGTTGACTTACAGAGGGAAATATGTTTTGGGCGGAGTGCTAACTGCGCTCTTTGCGGCTTTAGAGATTTCGGCCAATCATTTGCAGATTACTTACTATTTACTGCTGCTGATTCTTATTTTGGTTTTTTTCATTTTTTTAGAACATCTGAAAAACAAAACCTTGGTTCAATTTGGAAAAGCCACGCTTATTTTAGTTGTTGCTGCGGTTTTAGCAATTTTGCCAAATATCACCAATCTATTGCTCACTCAAGAATATTCTGCTCAATCGATGCGCGGAAAATCGGAGCTCATTACAGATAAAAGCAAACAAACCAGTGGCTTGGACAAAGATTACGCCACACAATGGAGCTACGGCATTGCCGAGAGTTGGAGTTTGCTCATTCCCAACGTAAAAGGAGGCGCATCGAATATCTTGGCAAACAACAAAAAAGCCATGGATCAAGTGGATCCGCAATATCAACAAGTTATTGCCCAGAATTACATTTCGTCGTATTGGGGAAATCAACCTTTTACTTCTGGTCCCACCTATGCCGGAGCACTCCTAGTTTTTCTCTTCGTTTTAGGTTTATTTATTGTGAAAGGAAATCTGAAATGGGCGTTGTTGCTGGCTACAGTACTTTCGATGGCGCTTGCCTGGGGAAAGAATTTTATGCCTTTGACCGACTTTTTTATGGATTATTTTCCGCTTTACAACAAATTCAGAGCGGTGAGTATGACCTTGATCATTGCCGAATTTACGATTCCTCTCTTAGCTATTTTGGCACTTTGGGAGTTGATTAAAAATCCGAAAATAATCATCGAATCCAGAAATTGGCTTCTTGCTGCTTATCTTTTTACTGGCGTTTTGAGTCTCCTATTTTACATGATTCCCGGAATTTTTAGTTTTTTCAGTGATGTAGAAAAAGCTCAATTCTTTAGCGGACAAAACAATGCCCAAATTACGGCGATTCTAAGAAATATCGAATTGGCGCGAATAAGTATTTTCAAAGCCGATGCAATAAGAACATTTTTGCTTATCACCATTTTTGTGGTACTTATTTTTGCTTTTGCTAACAAAAAAATATCCAAGATCAGCTTGATTGCTCTCTTTGGAATCCTTGTACTCATTGATTTGTATTCGGCAAACAAGCGTTATTTGAACGACGAAAATTTTGACCGTGCCCGATTGGTTGAGCAACCATATCAAGCAAGCCAAGCCGATAAATTTATTTTGGAAGATAAGACTCCTGATTACAGAGTACTCAACCTAAACAACCCATTTAATGATGCAAGTGTTTCGTATTTTCACCAATCCATTGGTGGCTATCATTCCGCCAAATTGGGTCGTTATCAAGATTTGATCGATCATATATTGATGGATGAAATAGCCAAGGTTTCGTCCACATTGCAAAGCCAACCTTCCGAAGCAAGTATTCAAAGTGCTCTTGAACAAATTCCTGTTCTGAATATGCTAAATACCAAATACATTATCTACAATCCGGCGGCTTCCCCTTTGGTCAACCCAAACGCCAATGGTGCGGCCTGGTTTGCAAAAGATTTGATATGGGTAGCAAACGCGAACGAAGAACTCGAAAAATTGAAAACATTCAACAGCAAAGAAAGCGTTCTTCTGGACAAGCGATTTGAAAGCCGTGTAGGAAAACTCGATTTTCAGTCCGATTTATCTACGATTCGACTCGAAAGTTATCTGCCAAACCACTTGACTTACCAAGCAAATGCGCTCAGTACAAAACTGGCTGTTTTTTCAGAAATCTATTACGATAAGGGCTGGAATGCATATATAGATGGACAAAAAGCCGACTATTTCCGTGCAGATTATACGCTTCGTGCGATGCTGGTTCCGGCTGGAAATCATACGATTGAGTTCAAATTCGAACCAACAACCTATTCTTCGGGCGAGAACATTGCACTGTTGGGATCCATTTTGCTCGTTTTGGCTCTGCTTTTTGTGATGATAAAAGAGATTTATCCGAAAATAGCTCCAAAAAAATCCTGATGAATAAACCGATCAAACTTCTGCTTTGCACTTACTATTGGCCACCAAGTGGTGGTGCCGGTGTTCAGAGAAGCTTGAAATTTGCCAAATATCTGCAGGAATATTCGGTTGTTCCAACCATTCTCACTGTAGAATCCAAATCGGCTACCTATCCAATTATCGACGAGAGTTTATCGCTGGAAATTCCTGAAAATATTCGAATCGTAAGAACCAAAAGTTGGGAACCATTTGGCATTTACAGCAGGCTAAGCGGAAAAAAAGAAAGCCCGCAAAGTGGATTTGCAAATGAAGTAAAACCGGGATTGAAAGAAAAAATTTCGCGTTTTATACGTGGAAATTTTTTTCTGCCCGATGCGCGGCGCGGTTGGAACAAATATGCGCTGCATGAAGCGCAAAAATTAATTGAGAAAAAGGAAATTGACATCGTATTGACGAGTAGTCCGCCGCATTCGTCGCAGCTTATCGGGCTGAAATTGAAAACAATATACCACATTCCATGGGTGGCCGATTTGCGCGATCCTTGGACGGATATTTATTATTCGAAACAACTTTTCCCTACTTTTCTGGCAAAACATATTGATGCCTATTACGAGCGAAAAGTATTGGAAAATGCGGATAAAATTATTGTTGTGAGCAAAGCGATCAAAAACTTGTTTCTGTCGAAATCAAAAAAAATAAATCCGGATAAAATAATTGTGATTCCCAATGGTTTTGATCAGTCCGATTTTGAGGCGATTCCACACAAAAAGAACGCGGTTTTCACGATTGCTTATACCGGAACTATTGCCGAAACATACGATTTGTCCACTTTTGCTCTGGCTTGCAAAACAAGCTTTGTGGATCGAAAAATTCCGTTTCTAATTCGGTTTGCAGGCAGTTCCAGATCTATGGTAGAGCCGCTGTTGGATAAATACGGTTTATCGAAATTTAGCGAAATTCTACCGCTTGTTCGGCACCGTAAATCGATCGAAATACTTCAAAAAAGCGATGCGCTTCTTTTGCTCATTCCAAACGTGAAAGAAAATGAAGGCATTTTGACGGGAAAACTGTTTGAATATTTAGGCGCACGAAAACCCATTATCGGTATTGGACCAACTGATGGTGATGCTGCAGAAATCGTAGAAAGTTGCCATGCCGGAAAAATGATTCCATACGGCGACAATCGACAATTGAGTGCTTATTTGACAAAGCTTTTTGCACAATGGCAAGCCGACGAACTTGAAGTGGCCAACGATCGGATTCGCAATTTTACGCGCCAATCACAGACGGAAAATTTATCCAAAGAGCTATTCGAATTGCTGAAGCTTTAGTCGTCGTTTAAGATGTGATGAACAAATGACGGAATATCGTAATTGGGTTGGGTAAGCACTTTCTGCAATTCATTGATAATCACAAATTTTTCGGTCAAATTTTCGTCTTGCGATAGGATTCCGCTAAAAATATTGACCGCATTTTTTCCTTCCAAAACCATGTTGGAAATATTTTCGGAGAAAAATCCTTTTCCAATCAGTAAGCCCAAAGTTCTGTTTCTACTCAAATCGTTCAAAGCCGTAAGTCCAAAATCGCCATAGCCACAATATTTGAAAATCGTTTTCTTAGCTCCACCAAAATGAATGAGAATACTTCGCATTTCGTTGAAAGCTTTGGTCAGAAACATAAAACGCAGGTTGGGCGAATCGAACTGAGCATCTATAATTCCGGTGGCAATGGCGTAGATATTTTTCATAGTACTCAAGAGCTCTACTCCACGCAAATCGGTCGAAAAATCGAGATACACATTCGTATCGGCAACAATTTCTTTGAAAAGAGGAAATAATTCTTCGTGTACTGAACCTAAAGTAAAGGCAGTAGGCATTTTATCAATCAAATCGCGCGCAAAAGTTGGTCCTTTTAAGGTTGCTACTCTTTGGCTAACATTGGCCTGAATACTTTCCGCAATGGTAAAATGGACATCTTTACTCAGCCCTTTTGCCATATTTACCAAAATGGCATCCGGTGCAAACAAATGTTTGCTTTCGATTACAAAATCAAGCATCACCGAGGAAGGAATGGCAAGGAAAATAACGCTGCTTTCGGAGAGCACATTTACATCTCCCGAAGCTTTCAAACGCCAAGTTAATTTGGTATTCGGGAAATATTTCTGATTGTATTGGCGTTGATTTATCGAATCAACTACTTGCTCTTCAATAGAATAAAGAATAACTTCTAAATTAGAATTATGCGCTAGTACATTGGCGAGTGCAGTTCCAATGGCACCGGCTCCAACAATACAAATTTTCTTTTTTTCCTCCTCCATATTTTTTGGCATTAAAGGTGCGAAGATACAATTTTTGCTCTGTTTTATTGGAATAAAAAAGTGATAAAGCTACAAACGCGCTTATAAAACACATTAAATTGAAAAATAAGAATTGCGAAGCTATCTATTTTTTACTTTCGTAAAATATTTAAAAGCGGCATGGGCATTATTCTACGACAAAGTATCAGCGGATTTATTTACACAATTATTGGGGTCGTTCTTGGCTTTTTGATTACCGGATTGTTTATGCCTCGGTTTTTTCAGCCCGAAGAAATTGGCTTGCTTCGCGTTTTGATTTCCTATGCCAATGTAATGAGCACTTTTGCCATTTTAGGATTTAGCATCGTAAGTGTGAAAATATTTCCTGTTTTCAGAGATAAAGCTACGAAACATCACGGTTTTTTTGGCTTGTCTTTTTGGATTGGAGTTGTTGGATTTCTGGTTGCCAGCCTTGTATATCTTGGATTTAGGAATGTCATTTTAGAAAATGGCGTCGAAAAATCGGCTCTCTTTAACCAGTATTTTTATTCGGTTGTTCCGCTTACTTTCTTTTTGATGTTTTACATGGTCATCGATACTTATTTCCGAATCCTCTATCAAACGGTCATTGGAATTGTTTATCGCGAAATTGTACAAAGAGTCTTGATTATTCTTGTTTTCGCACTTTTTTATCTAAACTATATCAATTTTAATCAAAACGTATATCTGTACTTGGCTTCTTATAGTTTGCCTACACTCTTTCTCTTTGGCGCCTTGCTCCGAAAACACGATTTTAGTTTTATCCCCGATTTCAAATTTCTGAACAAGCCTTTGGTCAAAGAAATAGCGCACGTTGGTCTCTATGGAATTTTTAGCAGCCTGGCCGGAATTTTGGTGATCAATATCGATATTCTCATGCTCAATCAGATGCAAGGATTGGCACAAACCGGAATTTATGCCATCACTTTCTTTTTTGGCGCCTTGGTTTTGATTCCTTCGCGTAGCTTGACAAAGATAAGCTCGGTAATAATTGCAGACGCATTCAACAGAGATGATTTGAAGGAAGTGGATACCATTTACAAAAAGAGCAGCATCAATCTTGGGATTATAGGGATGTTGATTTTGATTGGATTATGGGGAAATCTCGATAATGTTTTTCATATCATTGGCGAAGAATTTCGGCCCGGCCAATGGGTGATCATCATCATTGGCTTCTCAAATTTACTGGATATGTTGATGGGAATCAGCAATCAAATCTTTTTCAATTCCAAATATTACACCACTTCGGCTTATTTGAGTTTGTTTTTTATGCTGATGTTGATTGTAACGAATTTGATTTTTATTCCCGAATTCGGGATTTTAGGAGCCGCTTGGGCTGCGTTGCTGTCAAAATTTATCTACAGTTTGATAAAATATCTTTTCTTGTGGAAAAAATTCAATTTCCAACCATTCGACTGGAAAACCATAGCACTGTTAGCACTTGGAATAGGAACAATTTTTCTGGTAAATCTTCTGCCTGTTTTGCCAAATTATTTGATAGATATTCTGGTAAGAAGCAGCCTTATTAGTTTGATCTTTGGTGCCGGAGTGCTCTTGTTGAATTTAAGCGAAGATGTAAATCAATGGGTTGAAAAGATGTGGACTTTGCTCAAAATATGGAAAAACAAAGCTTAAATTCGTTCGGCTACCACGGCATAAATTCTTGGATAAAAACGTCTTAATATGGGTCGAAGTCCAATCTTGTTGTCAAAGACTCTCCATTTTTCGCGATGAATAATTTTCCAGCCTGTTTTTTCCAAAAGGCTATCGAATTGCCAATCTTCAAACTCATGAAAATGCTGATCCCATTTATCCGTTTTGCTTTTGTAAGCCTTGGCAAACCACAAATTCAGTGGAATAGTAACAATCAAGCGTTCACCTTTCAGCTCTTTAAGAATTTGATACGGATTGAGTAAATGCTCAAATATTTCGAATGCTGTCGCTACTTTTGTTTCATTCCGGTTGAGCCACAAATAATTTTCGTCCAAATCCATTCCTTTTGGTGTGTTTTGGACCAAATATCCTTTTTCTTTCATCATTTCAGAAAAAGGATTTTCTTCACCCAAATCGAGTATCGTATCTTGTTTATTTGGAATAAATTTATCCAGCAGTTTCAGCGTATTGTCGTATCTTAACTTATGCCTGTTTTTATGCGATTTGTCGAAAGTCATTTTGTTTCTTATTAAGAGGTTTCAGTTTTTTTGCAGTCTTTTTTTGGCAATGATTTTTTATAAATTATCGTACAAAGCGATCAGGTTTTCCCCTTCTATCTGTGTGTTGTATTTGGAAACGATGGCTTTGTAACCATTCATTCCATACTCATCGATGAGGGAAGGATTCGCGATAAAGAGGTTTAGTTTTTCGGCCAAATCCACAGCGTTTTCCGATTCAAAAACGACTCCGCACTTATTCTCCACAACAATTTCTGCCTGTGGTCTGCAATTGGAAACCACTTGTGGCTTTTTGAAATACATATATTGAAATATTTTGTTGGCCACGCCGGATTCGTGTTGCTTATTTTTGATCAAAGGAGAAACGCAAACATCCGAAATATGAATGTAGGAGGGAAGAAGGCTTATGTCTTTCCAAGGAAAATAAATTAAAATTTCCTCTTGAATCATGGGTTCCATCACTTTTTGAAAGTCGTTTTTTTCGGCATTGTCTATCGGTCCAATAAGGAGCAATTTGATGTGATTATACTTTTTTGAAAGCCTTTTTACGGCTTCCATAAGTGTAAAAATACCTCTTCTTCGGGCCATCACACCAAAATAAAAAATGATAAATTCGTTTTCTTTTTTTTGTATGGATGGATTTATTTGCATGGAATTAAAAAACCCAATATCCGGCACATTCGAATAGCGAACCAGGTTTTCACTCTTTAAATTTGGATATTTTTGGAGCAATTCGGCTTTGTAATGATCGCTCAAGACAATAATTCTATTGGAGGAAGAGAGAAAAAATTCTTCTTTTTTGCTCCAGTAGCGAACATTGTAGAAAATCTTGGCATACCATTTCTTGGTCCAAGCATACTGTTTTACTGTTTCGGGGTAATTTTCGTGCAAATCGAGCACCAACGGCTTATTGATCTTTTGCGCGACTCTATTTGCCGGTTGAAACATATACAAATCGTGGGCATGAATGGCATCTACTTTATAGCGTTTGGCCAATTTCAAAAAATGTAGATACCAATAAAATTGCAAGAGTGGAATTTGTTGAGAAATTATATTTAATGCGCCAAATATTTTTTTTGGAAGGGAAATGCGTTGAATAACCAGCTTGTCTTGTCGCTCCATACCGCTTTTCCCTCGTTTTGATTTGCAGAGCAAAACCACTTGGTTTCCAGCTTGGAGAAGGACGTTGATTTCATTGCTAACGCGAATATCGTCATCAATCTCATTATCCAAAATCATTCCTATTCGCATAAACGACTTTATTTTATGCAAAAGTAGCAATATTTTAAAGCCGAAATTTCGCTTTCGATGCTGGCAGCTTTCATATTGAAGATTTTTATATATTTGGTCATAATTATTAAAACCAACGAATGAAAGCAGTACTCGCCTTATTTTTAGTCGTGGCATTGGGAACAACCACTTATTCGCAAGACATCGACATTTATTCCCAGAAGAAAAACATCAATTACGAATTTCCGTATTTAAATTCACAAACCTCTTTTGAAGAATTTCAGCTCCTAAACCGGACATTGCGTTTACAAGATATGGCCTACGCAGCCATTGTTCCCGGATATGTTCATTTTAAAGTGAAAGATCCTTTGGTTGGCTGGTCTTTGGTGGCCTATCGAGCTGTTGGCTATGCCGGACTTACGTATGTGATTTTAGACGGTAGTTATTCGATTACAGATTTGCTAAATGGAACACCATCAAGCACTTCCAATGTATCGGATTACAACTCGCAACAAGACATCACTTATATTTCGATAGCCATTGTTCTAAGTTCGTATATGTTTGATTACATTCATGGCCGTCATCGATTGGAGAAAAAGCAAGAAATGATTCGGTACAAATACGGCCTAAAATTCAATATGAGTTTTGCGGAACCGCCCATCAAGGAAGGTAATTTTATTCCAACCTTTGGAATGCGCTATTCATTTTAAACTTCGATGAACATGAAAAAAGGAATCGTTTTAGGTTTTTTGCTAGCAATGGCACTCACCGTATTTTCTCAAAACCTGCAAAGCGAATATCGCTATCTTACTTTGGTAAAAACACAGCAGAAAAAACTCATCCACAACAACCTCCGAAATGCAGAGATTGTTGCTGACAGCTTGCTTTTTTCGAATACTTTGGACAAGAAGACAGCTTCATTATTTCTGATGGAATTGGGCAACAACTATTCGGTTGTAAAAAAAGCTGAATTTGCTTTGTTTTCGTTTTTGCGTCAGCGTTTTTGCTTTCCCAACGATACGATCAGCTTATTTGTTGAAAAACAGATGCGTTTCAATGCGCTTCTTTTGAATATTGATAAACAAATGATTGAATTTATTATTCAAAAAAGCGCAGCCTACAATTTGTCGGATAACAAGGAAGTAAACTTGAATAAGTTGATCTATTGGGCGAGCAAGATAGAAACCAAAGATCTAAGTCCTCTTTTATTACACCACTTGGATCTGATGAATGCCAAGGGATATTCGTTGATTGATGATGTGCTAAAATGGGAAGATTTGACCCGGATAGCATTTCCCATAAAACACAAAGCTTTTTTCCTTGCGCACGATTTTGATTCGTTGGATTTTGCACACCAAAAGAGATATTACAAATATCAAACTTGCTATTTCTTGAAAAACAAAGCATGGAATAGAGCAAAAGATACTCTATTCACTTTCAGGAATTTGGCTGAAGCGAAGAAAAGCAATTTGTGTTTTCTAAAATTCCGCTCCGCAATGCATTTTTAATTACCAGAAAAACAGATACAAAAACGTTACAATGGCAATAATAATGATTGCTCCAATATCAAAACTTCGTTCTGTTTTAAATATTTTGGTTGTCAGTTGAATGCCTTTCGGGTTCATCTTTCCTTTTCCATCAACCAAACTAACCACGGCAATGATTAAGGAAACAAGAATAAACGTATAGGCCATCTGGTCCATCCAAGGTAGATTTGGGAAAAAGTTTTCCAGTGAAGTGTGAGAAAACCACGCTTTGCTTCCGGCTTTAAAAAACAAAGCAACCGGTACTGCAGAAATGGCACCCCAAACAGCCGCTTTATTTGTTGTTTTGCGCCAAAAAAGCCCCAGCATAAAAATGGCTAAAATCCCGGGACTTACAATTCCGGTATATTCCTGAATGTATTGAAAGGCTTGTGGAAGATTTCCCAACATGGGGGCAATTATTCCTGCCACAATGAGCGCCACGAGTCCTGTAATTCTGCCAACATTCACCAATCGTTTTTCGCTCGCCAGCTTATTTACATAAGGTTTGTAGATATCCATTGTAAAAATTGTGGCTGTCGAATTGAGCATAGACGCTAAAGAAGAAACAATAGCAGCAGCTAAAGCAGCCAAAATCAATCCTTTCAATCCAACCGGTACAAATCGATTCACTAGCCAAGGATACGCTTTATCGCTGTCGATGGCTCCACTGTCTTTCAAAAAGGAAGGATCGACCGAATCGGTGGTGAGCATTCCGGCGGCATCGGTATTGAGTACAAAAGCAATAATTCCGGGAATAACCACAATAAGCGGGATAATTAATTTTAGTCCGGCAGCGAAAACGATTCCTTTTTGTGCTTCTTTCAAGCTTTTGGCTGCAAATGTTCGCTGAATAATGTATTGGTTAAAACCCCAATAATACAGATTTGCTATCCACATTCCTCCAATAAGAACCGATAAGGAAGGCAAATCCCACCAAGCATCGCGGCCGTCGGGCATTATCAATTCGCCTTTTTCCAATATCATGCTAAATTTTTCGGGTACTTTTTCGTACAAATATTTAAGTCCTTCCCAAGCGCCTCCATCGGGAGCAAGATGATCGAGCGCAATGAAAGCGGTGATTAACCCTCCCAAAACCAATAAGAATACTTGCAAAACATCCGTCCATGCTACGGCCGAAAGCCCGCCCCAAAGCGAATAAATAGCTGTAAACAATCCCAATCCAACGATTGCAACAATCACCAAACTTCCGTCGCCTGAGCCCAATATAGTGTCCAGAGCTAAAGCTCCCAAATAAAGTACTGTGGTTAGATTTACCAAGACAAACAAACTAATCCAAAAAACGGCAAGAATCGATTTTAAGGTTTTGCCATACCGTTTTTCCAGAAATTCGGGAATGGTATAAATGCCTTGTTTTATAAAAACAGGAAGAAAATATTTTCCAACTATCAACAAGGTGATGGCAGCCATCCATTCGTATGAAGCAATCGCCAAGCCAATGGCAAAGCCAGATCCCGACATTCCAATCATTTGTTCGGCCGAAATATTTGCGGCAATCAACGAAGCTCCTACCGCCCACCAAGGCAACGATTTTCCGGCAAGGAAATAATCCTCAGAAGTTTTTTCAACTCCCTTTTTCTTGCGTGAAACATATAATCCAATCCCTACAATGCTTAAAGCATAGATTCCGAAGACCAGGTAGTCGAGAAACGAAAAATTTGTGTTCATATTAAATTGGTTTTAAACATAAAAAATGACAAGTTTACTTCGATTAGAACGGCACTAATTTAATTTATTTTATTATTCTGTTCGTTAATTAAATGAATAGAAATAGCAGCACCTCCACCTTCTGCAAGAGTGAGGTTCATTGTTGTTGAGCTATTCACTTTTTGCTCTTTAATGGTGTATAAAGTTGGCGCTCGGAACCAGTGCGACTTTTCATCATCTTGGTATATTTTGGCCAAATATTCTTTGTCTTTCGTTAAGAAGTCAAAAGTGATTGTTAGATTTCGTTTGTTTTCGTTGGTGATGCTTCCGAGAAACCAATTTTCGGAATTTTTTTCTTTGCGGACAATGGTGATAAATTCGCCAATCTCTCCATTGAGAATGAGTGTACTGTCCCAATCAGTTGGCACTTCTCTGATAAATTCAAAAGCCGGATTTCCTTCGTAATTTTCGGGAAGATCGGCAACCATCTGAAGCGGGCTATATAACACCACATACAATGCGAGTTGATTTGCCAAAGTGGATCGTACATATTGATCTTTTCGTTCCGATTTAAACTGAATATCAAAAATCCCCGGTGTGTAGTCTAATGAGCCGCCCAAACATCTTGTAAATGGCAGAATAGTGGAATGACTGGGTGGATTTCCATCGCCCCAAGCATTGTATTCCATGCCTTTTGCACCTTCACGGGTCATCATATTTGGATAAGTTCTACATAAACCGGTCGCTTTAATCGGTTCATGGGCATCGATCATAATCTGATATTTTGCAGCCAATTCAACTACTTTTTGGTAATGATTTACCATATATTGACTGTGATGGTGTTCTTTCGGGATTATTCCGGAGGCATAACCGGTTTTTACATACTGAATGCCCAATTTGTTGTAATATTGAAATGCTGTTTCCACAATCGAATCGTAATAGGCCACATTTCCAAATGTTTCGTGATGTCCGATTAGATTCACTCCATGCTTCTTTGCATAGCGAACAATTTCTTCCATATCAAAATCAGGATATGGTTCGGTTAAGCTGAAAATTTTATCGTCCCAATTTTCCCAACCTGTATTCCATCCTTCTACCAAAACCCCTTGAATATTGTTCTTTGAAGCAAAATCGATGTATCTTTTTGTATTTTCAGTGTTGGCGCCATGTTTGCCTGTTCCAAAGTCCCACGAAGATTTTCCAATATGCATTTCCCACCAGACTCCATTGTATTTCAATGGTTTAATCCAATCTGTATTTTCCAGCACATTGGGTTCGTTTAAATTAAGAATCAAATTGCTTTTCACTAAATCGATGGCATTTTCGGCTATTTGAACGGTTCTCCAAGGAGTTACAAATGGCGTTGTAAGTTCGACCGTATTTCCATTTAAAGCGGGAACTAGTTCCGATTGCAATACAAAATCATCTTTCACCGCCAGCGTCATTTCCGAATAATTTCGAAGATTTGCTTCATGAAAACTCAAGTACAAGCCTGTAAGGGTTTTTAAAGTTAGGGGCGTATTTACAGCATGTAAATTACCACAATTGCGGTCGTGTCTTTGAACATAACCGGCATCAACAGCATTTATTTCGGTCAATTTTGATTTCGAATAGTGATATTCGTAGCTGTCGTAATCAGCCGGAATCCACCATGCCAAATGATCAGCAGTTAGGTGAAACTGTGTTTGTTCGTCTAATATGATAACCGAATCCATATTCTTCTGCACGGGAAATTCGTATCTGAATCCGATTCCATCATCGTACAATTTGAAAACGATAAAGAACGCTCTTTTCAAATCTGTGTTCTCTTGCAAATGAATTCTTAGCTCGTTGTATTGATTTTTAATTCGTTTATTTTCTCCCCAAACAGGCTCCCAAACCTCGTTGAAAGAACGATGGCTACTTTCGATAGCCGTAAAATTCTCTTGAATGCTGGGCGCATTTTTTAGAACAATTGCAATGGTAGAAGTGTCGAGTACCATTTGATTTTTATAATGAAGAAAATAGGCAGGAATTCCTTTTTCATTCAAATAAAACGATAGATTCAATTGGCCATTTGGCGAATTTAGACTCCATTTTTCTTTTTCTGATTTACATGCAGTGAAAAGGCTCAGGAAAAGCAAACTTGCAATAATTTTTCTCATAGAGGAATGGATTTAAAGAGTAAAATCAGTTTAGCACAAAATGTTTTTCCAGAACTGCCTGACTATTTGTTCCAACATAGATTTTAAAATCGCCCGCTTCCGCTTTAAACGACATATCTAATGTATAAAAAGCCAAATCCTCTGAACTTAAAGTAAATGAAACCACTTTGGATTCTCCTGATTTTAAAAATATTTTTTCAAAGCGTTTCAGTTCTCTCAATGGCCGGGTTACACTTCCAAACAAGTCTTGCACGTAAAGTTGAACAATTTCCTCTCCATCCTGATTTCCAGTGTTTTTTACGGTTACTTCAATTTTCAATTCTTCCTCAAAATTTAGCGTCGGCTTATCAATCGACAAATCTGAATATTCAAAAGAAGTATAACTTAGTCCATAGCCAAAAGGGAAAAGAGGGGAATTGTCAACATCGATATAACGCGAGCGGAATCGCTGTTCCGGCCCGTCTTTTTCGTACGGCCTTCCTGTATTTTTGACATTATAATAAATCGGGATTTGACCCACATTTCGTGGGAATGTGATTGGCAACTTACCTGAAGGATTGTATTCGCCAAAAAGCAGATCGGCAACGGCTGCGCCGCCCATTGTTCCTGGCCACCATGCTTCTACGAGTGCATCGGCAACGCTATTTTCGTATTCCAATGTCAATGGACGACCATTCATCAGCACAATCACCAATGGTTTTCCTATTTTTTTTATTTCAGCGATAAGTTCTTTCTGAACGCCCGGCAAATTCAGGTCGGTTCGGCTAGCAGCTTCGCCACTCATGTTTTCCGATTCACCCAAAACCATCACCACCACATCGGCTTGTTTTGCCGTTCGAATGGCTTCCGAGAAATGAGATTTGTCTGTGCCCATAATTTCACAGCCTTTGGCATAATTCAAATCTGCAGTTTTTCCTAATAGTTCTTGTATGCCTTCAAAAACGCTGATTGCCTTTCCATTTCTGTCGCCTTGAGCTGCCCACGAGCCGATGATATTAAAATCGTCTTTAGCCAAAGGGCCAATCAGTGCGATTTTTTTGCTTTTTGAGAGAGGCAATACTTGTCGATCATTTTTCAGGAGCACCATCGATTTTCGCGCCATTTCTTTAGCAGATTCCAAATATTCGGCTTTGTAATGGGTTTCTTTTTCTCTTATGGTATCGCAATAGCGATATGGATCTTCAAATAAACCTAAACGATACTTCATATCCAGAATAGCTCGAGCGGCTTGATTAATTCTGCTTTCGGAAACTTTCCCTTCGGCCACCAATGCATTTAATTCTCTCAGAAAAATGCCGCTTTGCATATCCATATCCACTCCGGCATTCATGGCTTGTTCGCCGGCTTGTTTTTCATCTTTCGAAAATCCATGCCGGGTCATTTCCATCACGGAAGTGTAATCCGTTACTACAAAGCCCTCAAAGCCCCATTCTTCGCGAAGGATATCGGTGAGCAAAAATTTATCTCCGGTTGCCGGGACTCCATTTAGATCGTTGAAAGCAGTCATGAAAGTGGCGGCTCCTGCATCCAGTGCGGCTTTAAAAGGTGGCAAATAAGTTGCTCTCAGTTCTCGTTCCGACATATCCACGCTGTTGTAATCGCGACCCGCCATAGCAGCACCGTAAGCGGCATAATGTTTAGCGCATGCCAAAAGTGTATTATTTTTTGATAAATCATCGCCTTGAAATCCTTTTACACGCGCTTGGGCAATTTTCACAGCCAAATAAACATCTTCGCCAGCTCCTTCAGAAACTCTTCCCCATCGTGGATCTCTCGCAATATCAACCATTGGAGCAAAAGTCCAATGAATGCCCGAGGCGGTTGCTTCTTCGGCAGCCACCCGTGTACTTCGCTCAATCAAATCCAAATCCCACGAAGCCGCTTCGCCCAATGAAATAGGGAAAATGGTTTTATGTCCATGAATAACATCGTAGCCAAAAAGAAGCGGGATTCCAAGTCGGGTGTTTTCGACAGCAATTTTTTGAAATTCAAAAGTACCTTTGGCTGAGTGCACATTGAAAATAGCGCCTAATTTTCCTGCTTTCAGATAGTTGATATAATTTGTATCAAGTGTTGGTCCAGTAATATCCCAACCTGCTGAAAACAAGACTGTTTGTCCGATTTTTTCTTCTAGCGTCATTTGATTCAGCAAACTATCAAGAAAAGCTTCTTTCACATCGGTTTCTTTTGTAGCATTTGTGCTGTTTTTGCTCGAGGGGAATTCGGTACAACTGATCAAATTCATCAGTATTGGAAGCAGGAAAATTAATTTTAAACTCTTGTATTTCATTATTTTACGTTTTTATACAAATTTATTCAAGCAATATCTATCGTCCATTTTCAAAGTGGAGAATGTGATTGAAGTTTACTAACTGATTGGTGGGAAATCAACATCAGCAAATCCACTTTCACTCAGGATAAAATTAGCAAGTATTCGGCAAACTCAAAAGGATTCCTTTCGTTTTAAATACGCCAATAAAATATTATTGAGTCGAGTTTATGGATGATGATACGTTTTAAAGAGGCGAATCAAGGAAAATAAGCAAATATGATGTAAACTTGAAGTACTTCTCAGCAAATCGAATACGGTTCGTTTAAAC
>DMBV01000117.1 GCA_003445975.1 Bacteroidales bacterium | reverse complement strand
GGGCTAGCAACATCGCCTTTATGGCATCTTCTACTTCCAAATTCACTTTACATTCGGCTCCTTGAAAAGCCAGGTCTGACAAATTCTTCGCTACGCCAAAACCACCCGGAAATAAGATTGCATCGAAAGCCGACGCATCAAAATTGCTAAGTGGCCGAATTTTACCACGTGCTATGCGGGCCGATTCCACCAACACATTGCGCGTTTCGGTCATGAGTTCGCCACTGAGGTGATTCACTACATGATATTGCACAATATCGGGAGCAAACAACTCGTATTGGGCGCCAGCTTGAGCTATTGCCAACAAACTTAATGTGGCTTCGTGGATTTCGGCACCGTCAAAAACGCCACAACCTGAAAGAACTACGGCAAATTTTTTCATATCGAAATGTTTTTATCATTCAATCAAAGATACACAATCTTTAAAAAATTGGCTAGTCGAATTGAAACTTTGGAAAAAGAATTGGCCTATTATTTTTACAAAAATGATAATGTAGTATCTTTGTCCCATGTCAATAAAAAAGATCTTTCTAGAACTTTCCATCGAGGAGCAATTTTTGCTCACTATGGACGGAGGCACTACTTTATTAGCGCGTAAAGAAGGTGATTTGAGCATTGTATTGTTTGAATTTGCGGAACTTTATATTGAAGTAAAATTTGATATAAAACACTCTAAAATTATTAGCGTCGATGTAGTAGAACTGAAAGACGTTGAGGATGATTACTTGGATGATATTCAAATCGAAAATCTATCTTAACAAGGATTTGATGCAAAAACCCGATCAGCTTTCTATTGAAAATTACAACTACGAACTGCCGAGCAATCGTATAGCTCAATATCCTTTGGCCAATCGCGACGAATCGAAATTATTGGTTTATAATAACAGGATTCATTCCAGCAGTTTCAAAAATCTGGCCGATTTTCTTCCCAAAAATGCGCTGTTGATTTTCAACAATACGCGCGTGGTGCAAGCCCGACTAAATTTCCAGAAAATAAGTGGCGCTCAAATCGAAATTTTTTGTTTAGAGCCTGTGGAGCCAACGCGCGAAATTCAGGAAGCTTTTTTGCATAAAGAAACAGCCGTTTGGAAATGTTTGGTAGGCAATCGGAAGAAATGGAAATCGGGTGTCTTAAAAATGGATTTTCTTGTTCAAGGAAAATCGGCTCATCTTTTGGCAGAACGATTGAGCGATGAAGGCGAAATTTCATTCATTCGCTTGAGTTGGAATCCCGCAAATCTTACTTTTTCGGAAGTTCTGGAACAAAGTGGCAAAATTCCACTTCCACCCTATATGCATCGAAAAGCTGAAGACAGCGACCGCCAACGCTATCAGACAATTTATGCAAAACACGATGGTTCGGTGGCCGCACCAACAGCCGGCTTGCATTTTACGCCCTTTGTTTTCGATCAACTGAAACAAAAAAACATTCGTTTCGATTATGTGACGCTTCATGTTGGAGCCGGAACTTTCAAGCCCGTTTCGGAAGAAAAACTGGCAAATCATCAAATGCATACCGAACAAATAGTGGTAAAACGCAATCTTATTGAAGAGCTGATAAACAATGGAAACAAAAGCCTAATTGCAGTTGGCACTACAAGTATCCGAACATTGGAGAGTTTGTTTTGGCTGGGAACAAAGATGCATTATTTCCCCAACCAACCAAACTATACTCTACAACAATGGGAAGCTTATGAATTGGCCAAAATGCCACTCTTGACAGCGAAACAGTCGTTGCAGGAAATCCTCGCTTTTTTGGACAAATCGAAAAGCGAGATTTTTCGTTCCGAAACACAAATCCTGATTGGTCCCGGCTACGAATTTAAGCTGATCGATGGAATGATAACCAATTTTCATCAGCCAAAAAGCACCCTTTTATTGCTTATTTCGGCCTATTTGGGCGAGTTTTGGAAAACAATTTACGATTATGCGCTCGCAAATGATTACCGCTTTTTAAGCTATGGCGACAGCTGTCTGTTTTTGCATCCAAAAGGAAACTGAGAGACAAAGAAAATACTGTTATTCGAAAAACAATTCCTTGAATTCCGATTCTTTTTCATGAAGAAAAGCTACATTTGCAAAAAAAATATTAACCAACAATAAAGAGACCTATTAAGCATGTTTAACAAAATAATCGCGGGCATTTTACCCTATATGCCACAAAGACTAGTTTGGCAGTTTTCGAAGGAATACATTGCCGGACAAACGCTGGAACAAGCTCTGGAAGTAGCAAAAAATCTAAATGCAGAAGGCGCCTTGACAACCATTGATGTTTTAGGAGAATTCATCAAAAATCTTGACGAAGCAGAGGCGAATAAGAAAGAATATTTACATGTAATTGAAACCGCCGAAGCCGCTAAAATCAATGGGAATTATTCTTTGAAACCGACTTCGTTCGGTTTGCTGATTGATAAAGAAGTGGCTTATAAGCATATTCGCGAAATTGTAGCGAAAGCCGCTTCGTACAACAACTTTGTCCGTATCGACATGGAAGATTCGCCTTGCACCGATATGGAAATAGAATTGCTCAGAAAACTAAAGGCCGAATTTCCAAAAAATGTGGGCTTGGTTGTTCAGGCATATATGCGTCGTACTTTGCTTGACATCCAGAATTTGAAAGATTTGAATCAGGCCGAAACGCCCTTAAACTTCCGTTTATGCAAAGGAATTTATGTAGAACCAGCTTCGATTGCCTATAAAAAATACGAAGAAGTAAATCAGCATTTTCTAGAAGATCTGGATTATATGTTGGAACAAAAAATGTATCCAGCCATTGCCACACACGACAAAGCCTTGGTTGAAGGAGCTTATGCTCTTCTGGAAAAGTACAAGCCAAAGAATGATCAATACGAATTTCAGATGTTGTATGGTGTAACACCGGCTTTGCGAAAATCCGTAATGGAAAAAGGCCATCGTATGCGCGTTTATGTTCCATTTGGAAAAGATTGGTTTGGCTATTCTACTCGCCGATTGAAAGAAAATCCGCAAATGGCCAGTCTGATTATAAAAGCTTTGTTTGTGAAAGGATAGAAAAACGTTGACGATTTTTGAACTAAGAAAGCGATAGGCATCAAAGTTTATCGCTTTTTCATTTGGCCAGATTTATTTTTTTCAATAGCTGTAAATTGTAACTCTTGCCATTTCCATCTCCTTCGGCTGGAGCCCAAGGCGCAAAATTTTTATCTACTACCACATCGTAAGGGCCATCTTTCACTTCGTAAGCGACTGAACCTTCTTCTAAACTGATAACCGTATGCCATGTTCTGGGAGCAATTTCCGCTCCAAAATTTCCGGTTCGAGCGTCTAAAACAACGTAATCCGTAATTTCTCCTGTATCGTCAAATTCTACAATCAACAAGCGTCCGCGCAAAGCAAAAAAAGCTTCTACTTTATCGGGATTTTCATGTTTGTGCGGTTGAATATACGTGTCCGGTTCCATTGCGTTCAACATTCGTTGCAAGGTGGCAGCGTCTTCTTTGTGGAAATTAAAATTCATTCGCGAACGCGCGCTTTTTTTCGCCTTTGCCGATGTTTCAGAAATAAATGCTTCGTTAATTTTTATCATCCTTTAAAAATAATGGCAAGGTAAAAACAACCATTGCCCTATTTATAACATAAATAATCATAATACAAGCATATCGAATAGATATTTACTTTTTCATGAAAATCAAATGCTTACTCAAAACAAACTCATCTGATCTGATTCCAGATCGAGTAAATTTTTTTTCAATTCCAAGCCCCCGGCATATCCTGTCAAATCACCCTCTTTGCTCAACACGCGATGACAAGGAACTACAATCCAAATTGGATTTTTGCTATTGGTCTGCCCAACAGCACGCGATGCGCTGCTATGACCCACCTTCTCGGCCAGTTCGCCGTAAGAAACTGTTTTGCCGTAGGGAATATGTATTAACTCTGCCCACACATTTTTTTGAAATTCGGTTCCCGGCAGGTAAATTTTCAGTTGAAAACTTTTACGTTTTCCAAGAAAATAGGCTTCCAATTGATTTTGGACTTTCAGTGCTTGCCTACTTGGTTTCTCGGAAATTTCCTTTTCGGGGCATGTTTTAAGGTAGCTCAATCCAAATGCATTAAAACGAAGTTCAACTTTACCAATCTTCGTTTCAACAACAGCGCAATCGCTTTCCTTGATCAGTTCGCCGAAGGCCACTTTTGCGTTTTTTGAATGTTTGACCGATTTTGGCAAACTGGCTTCTTCTTTCGAAATAAAGTAAACAGCTTTGTTGGCGGCCTGAAAAAAGGAAATTAAAGTATGTATTGCTTGATCGGCTTCGAAAAGAAACAAGGCTGATGTATGATGCACCAAATCGCTCATTTTAGAACCTAAATCGGATTTACTTTCCAGCGGCTCAACCAAAATAGGTTTTAATCCAAATTTTTCGGCTTTTTCGAAAAAGCCGTTTGGGATATTTTGCACACCATAATACGCGATTGAGGAGCTATAATCTATCATTTTTTTCTGCTACTGTTCAAAGATAGCAGAAATGTTTTAGCTACGCAAAATGCACGAAAAGAATTAGTTAAATTTTTTAGTCTGCTTTGAGTTTTTTATATCGAATGCGTTCAGGACCTTTGTCGCCAAGGCGTTTTTTCTTGTTTTCTTCGTATTCGGAATAACCTCCTTCGAACCAATACACTTGCGAATTTCCTTCGAAAGCCAAAATATGCGTAGCAACGCGATCCAAAAACCAGCGGTCGTGCGAAATAATGACTGCGCAACCGGCAAAATTTTCTAAACCTTCTTCCAATGCACGCAAAGTATTTACGTCGATATCGTTGGTTGGCTCGTCCAGCAACAAAACATTTGCTTCTTGCTTTAGCGTAAGCGCCATGTGCATACGGTTGCGTTCGCCACCCGAAAGCATCGAGGCTTTCTTGCTTTGATCGGTTCCGCCAAAATTAAATCGCGAAACATAAGCACGGCTATTCATACTTCGATTTCCCAATTGAATATTTTCGTTTCCTTCCGAAATAATTTCCCAAACAGATTTTTCCGGGTCGATGGATTGATGATCTTGATCTACATAACCAATTTTTACTGTTGGTCCAACACTAAATTCGCCTTGATCAACCGTATCCATTCCCATTATCAAGCGAAACAAAGTTGTTTTTCCAGCTCCATTTGGTCCAATAATTCCAACAATTCCGTTGGGAGGAAGATGAAATTCCAAATTTTCGAATAGTAATTTGTCGCCAAAAGCTTTGGAAACTCCTTTTGCTTCGATTACTTGATTTCCTAAACGAGGGCCGTTAGGAATATAGATTTCCAGCTTTTCTTCTTGTTGTCTTTCGTCTTGATTCAACAAACTATCGTAGGCTTTCAGTCGGGCTTTTGATTTTGCATGACGAGCTTTTGGGGCCATTTGCACCCATTCCAATTCGCGTTCTAAAGTTTTGCGTCTTTTGCTGGCTGTTTTTTCTTCCTGAGCCAAACGTTTTGTTTTCTGATCCAGCCAAGCAGAATAATTTCCTTTCCAAGGAATGCCTTCGCCTCTGTCGAGTTCCAAAATCCAACCGGCAGCATTGTCCAAGAAATACCTGTCGTGTGTAACGGCAATGACGGTTCCTTTGTATTGTTGAAGATGCATTTCCAACCATTGAATTGATTCGGCATCTAAATGATTTGTTGGTTCGTCCAGCAAAAGGATTTCGGGTTCGGACAAAAGAAGGCGACAAAGAGCAACGCGTCTTTTTTCTCCTCCGCTCAAATTTTTTACACTTGCTTCGGAAGGTGGACAACGCAAAGCATCCATAGCTCTTTCGAGTCGGCTGTCCAATTCCCACGCATCGTGATGGTCGAGCAGTTCGGTCAGTTCTCCTTGCCGATTGATCAATTTATCCATTTCATCGTCCGACATAGGTTCTGCAAAGCGATTGTTTACCTCTTCGTATTCTTTGAGCAGCGCCACCACTTCGTGTACGCCTTCTTCAACCACTTCTTTAACTGTTTTTGTTGGATCGAGAAAAGGCTCTTGTTCGAGCATTCCCACGCGAAAACCGGGCGAAAAAACCACTTCGCCTTGTGTAGGCTTTTCTTTGCCGGCAATAATTTTTAATAAAGACGATTTTCCGGAGCCGTTTAGTCCAATAATGCCAATTTTAGCACCATAATAAAACGACAAATAAATGTCTTTTAAAACTTGTTTACTGGGGCCGTACTGTTTTGACACGCCCACCATCGAAAAAATTATTTTCTTATCGTCAGCCATACTAATTCTGTTGAAACTTTCGGCGAAATTACGAAAATAGCGGCTTGTTTTCCTATAATTCCTTTTGAAAGATAAAGCACTAGCTTAGCGAACGCATGGCTACCACCGGATCGAGTTTTGAAGCTTGATATGCCGGTACAAAGCCACTCACCAATCCTATTGCCGACGAAACAACAATTCCCAGTAAGATGTTTCCTAGTGTGAGTACCATTCCAAAGTCGAAAGCAGCATTCACTCCTAAGACCAAAAGGAATACGATAAGCAATCCGATTAGTCCACCAATAAGAGCGAGCGCAATGGCTTCGAACAAAAACTGGAAGAGGATAAAGTAATTTTTTGCTCCGAGCGATTTTTGAATTCCAATAATATTGACTCGTTCTTTTACCGAAACGAACATGATGTTGGCAATGCCAAATCCTCCCACTAACAACGAAAAACCACCAATTACCCATCCTACCATAGCAATAATGCCAAAGAAAGCATCAAATCCTTTGCTGATTACGCTGGTTTCGTTGATGGCAAAATCGTCTTCTTTTCCGGGTTTGATACGATGGTATGAGCGGAGTATTCCGGTCAGTTCATCGCGAAGTTGTTCGTTGGAAATAGTTGGTTTTGCAAGTATTGCAATGGTGCTCCCACCAGAGTTGCGAAAATTCATAAAATTGCGCATATAGTTTACGGGAAGAAGAATGGTTTTGTCGGGAGAATTGCCAAAAGCATCGTCGCCTTTCTTCTTGATAATTCCTATCACGTAAGTTTTATAGCCTCCAATTTTAAAATCTTTTCCAATTGGGTCAGTTAGGGGAAATAAATTTTCCGCAACGTCGGATCCAACAAGAGCCACACCGCGTCCGTTATTGGCTTCCAGTTGAGTAAAAAATCGTCCGCTTTGAATTTCGAGGTTCATAATTCGTGGATAATCGTAAGAAACTCCCTGAACACTAATATCTTCCATGATATTATTCCCGTTTTTCAAGGTCTTATTTGTTCCCACCATAAAGGAAGCGGCTTCCATCAACTCACTTTTCTTATTTATTTCGTCCAGATCGTCCAATGATGGCTCATCGCGGTTCATGATTTTCCACCACTCCAAATTATTGTCCATCCAAGGCCACTTTTGAACAAACAATACATTGCTGCCTAATGAATTAATGCTGTTTCGTAAATAAATTTCCATTGAATCGAAAATGGTAAAAACAGAGATTACGGAAAAAATACCGATGGTAATTCCAAGAAGCGAAAGAAAAGTTCGTACTTTGTTTACTATCAATTCGTTAAAGGCAAAAATGAGACTCTCTCTTAATAATTTCAGATAAATCATAAAAATGGTTTTTATGGTTGACGTTAAAAACAGGTAAAGGTAACAAAAATCGAAACAAAGATTATTGGTAAATTTTTCGCGCATCGAAAAGCAAATTTTCAATTCGCTCTAGAAAATTTCAGTCTATTTTAAGGCGCGAAAATTATTTCCTGAGGTTTTCGAGCAAAAAATCCAAAAAATTAAATGCAGTTTTCCTGTAATCTGAATGTAAAGCACCGCCTTTGACTAAAAAAATACACTAAAAAGCACCCTGATTTAAGGACTATTTTTCCTCACTCCTTCTCTCTACTTTATGAATTGTCAGGATAAAAATTAGGCAAAGGAGATTCTCGAACTTTCCGAATCACCACTGCGTTTTTTTGCACATTCTATAACTGATTCTCGCTATTCTCCTTGTTTGTAAACAATGGCTGTTACGGTTACATCATCGCCTCCCATATTGATTGTCATTCCATAGGGACGATTTGCGGAAATTTGAATTTGTGCATTTCCGGCTTTTCCGGTCAGTTGTTGCCAAATGGTAACCGCTTGATGCACGCCTGTTCCACCTGTTGGATGTCCCCAGCCAATCAATCCGCCGGTTGTGTTCATCGGAACAATACCATCGCGTTTGGTATTTCCGGCCGCAACAAAATCGCAGCCTTCGCCTGGTTTGGCCAAACCCAAAGCTTCAACAGTAAGAATCCCTGCAATGGAAAAACAATCGTGCAATTCAACGGTAGCAATCTGATTGATGTTCAAACCAGTATTTTCAAATACTTTTTCAATAGCTGTTTTAATGGCTTTCAATTCTGTTAATTCTGTTGGGTCTTCGGTAATGTTGCGGATAACTTGTGCAAATCCTACAACTTCAACAGCGTCTTTTTTATCAATTCCAATGCGTTTTAATCCGTCTTCGGAAGCAATGATAATCCCCGAAGCTGCATCCGAAACTTTGGAGCAATCCATATAATTCAGATTGTCGACGAATACTTTTCCATTGGGTTCGGATTTTAAAGAAAGACCGTACGGATCGGGATGTGTATTGTGATATTCTTGTGCAGTTGGATCTAGGCGTGCATTTTCTATCGCGTTAGCATACCATTGTGCCATTCCTTTTCGTGCTCTATCGCGATCGTATTTTTCGAAATAAGCTCCGGCGCGGTCGCTAAACTGACCTGGGAAGAAATAGGCATGTCCATTTTTCCGGTTTTTAAACCAGCCTGCATAAGCCAAAATATCGGCTCCATAAACGGCTTTTACCGTATTTTGAACTTCAACACCCATGCTTAAAACCACTTCGGCCGATTCGGCTAAAACAGATTTTATACCGCTCACCAAGGACAGAGAACCAGAACCACAAGCTCCTTCCACGCTGGTGGCGGGCTTAAATTCTAAATCTTTATCAATCATGGGGAAAAATCCCGGCAGATTTCCTTGTCGATTAAAATGCGAGGCCATAAAATTTCCTAAAACGCTTTCGTCAACACTTTTTGCACCGCCATCAATTTGTTTTAAAACTCCCTGTCCGGCTTCTCTAAGATAATCTTCCAAACCCGGACGTTCTTTTCTAGGATTAAATTCTTTGCGGCCAGTTCCCATCGAAATGGTGTTGTAACCAGCGGTCATATATATTTTTCGTCTTAAATTTTTCATTGTCTTAAATTTGAATTGCTGTGCAAATGTTTAATCGAAATAATTGTTTATTGGGCCAAAAGCATGAAAGAATCCGGTAAGCATCACAGTGTTCACGTCATTTTCGTTTGCGGCAACGCCATCGTTCACCAATTTTTGTCCAATTGCTTTTGAACGTGATCCATATTTAGTACCCAAAAGCGCACCCAAACTATTCATTGCTTTCATAGTGGAAAAGAAATTAGCTAAAACTTCGTCTTTATTTTTCAAGCGCAAAACCGATTTCCATGCCACAGATCCATCCGGTGTTTGGCCTAAAGCAAGATCGCATTTTTCCGAAAATTCAGCAAAGCTGATATAGGTTTTTGTATTTGGATCGAAAGCAGCAACGGCTTTTCCTTTTTCGTATTTCAAGAATCCGTCTTTTTGTGCTCCGCTGCTCATTTGTCCGCCTTTTATGCCCATTTCGATAAATTGATCCAAAATTTTGCTGTGCAAATTTTCGTCGGGCATATACGGATTCATCACATTCAGAATAAATTGCATCACATCAATTCCAACATAATCCATCAATTGAAAAATTCCCATCGGGCGAACCAGATAATCTTGAGTTACCTTATTGATCATATAAACCGCTTCGGGCCAGGAATAATTTGCAGTTAAAGCTTCGGCTTCCCCAAGTCCATGCATTCCATCGCGCATAAAATGACCATTTCCGATAAATCCGGCAATATCGTTGGATGGAACAATTATTTTCCCAAGTCCTTTGGCATACCCATAGGCAAAATCGACCAGAATGGGTTCCGTATTTTCGGTCGTAATCAACTCAACCAGCTTTTGTACTGCCGGAGGATTGTAGAAATGGAAACCCAAAACGCGGCCTTTTAAATTCGCTTTTTCTTCGATCAGATGAATGGGAACAGAACTGGTATTGGTAAAATACCAAGCTTTATTCGGATTGTTCTGATCAATTTGGGAAAGAATTTTTACTTTCAAATCTGGATTTTCGCTTACTGCTTCGAAAATTAAGCCGGAGCGATAGGCTACTTCCATGGCGGTAGTGGGACGAATGATGTTCATTACATCAAAAATATATTGATCGATGATTTCGCTATTTTCGATCAAATCAGTTCTATCTTCATAAGCGAAGCGTAATCGAACGATTTGTTTTTCGGCAATTTTTCTTACTTGTTCCTTTATGTATGGAAATAGTCCGGCTAAGCCTTGATCGGAAAGGTCGATGGCGTTCAGTACAAATGTTTTGCCTTTATTTTCGGGTTTTAGACTTAAGTTGGTCATCTCCACGGATGTAAGAAGGAGTATTCCGCTACCCATTTTTCCGGCAGCCCCCAAAATGCTCACGTTTTGTAATCTTTCGTCGTATGTCATTTTATATTGTGTTTTTTAGATGCTTTAAATTTTATTGAAATTACCAATTGGGTTTTCTTTTTTCTAAAAAGGCTTTCATTCCTTCTTCGCCTTGACTTCCGGAGCCAAATAAGTCGCCAAATTGAGAAGCTTCCAGTATTTCGCCATCGACCAAAGCCATATCATAGCCGCGAATGGTGGTTTGTTTTACGGCTTTAATGGCCAGCGGCCCTTTTGAAGCCATGTTTTTGGCGATTGAAAAACAAGTTTCGAGCAAATTTTCAGGCTCAACTACTTTTTGCACAAGTTTCAATCGCAATGCTTCATCAGCACCAATCATTTCAGCCGACATCAATAGGTAAAGTGCATCGGCTATTCCTATAAGCCGCGCCAATCGTTGTGTTCCGGCAAAACCCGGAATAAGTCCTAAGTTTACTTCGGGTTGGCCAAATTTAGCTTTGGTGCTGGCGATTCGAAAATCGCAAGCCATGGCCAATTCCAATCCACCTCCCAAAGCAAAACCGTTTATTGCAGCAATTACCGGAACATTCAATTCGCCGAAACTGCTAAATGTTTTTTGTCCGCGTGCAGAAAAAAAACTTCCTTCTTCAGCCGATTTATTCACCATTTCAGCAATATCTGCGCCGGCCACAAAAGCCTTTCCTTCGCCGGTAATGATTATGGCGCGTAAATCGTTGTCGTATTTAAATTCACTTACAGCATGATCCATTTCGTCGAAAAAACGACTATTCAGCGCATTCATAGCTTCAGGTCGGCTAATCGTTACCAATGCCACCTGATTGCTTTTCTCAATTTTTAATATTTCGTAGGTCATTGCCTCTATAATTTGGTAATTTTTGAAACGCAATTTTTTATTTTAAATTCTGATAATCAATTATATAAACTGTGTTTATTTTGCGATTTCAAATGTATGCATAATATTTTTTTTGAACAAACAAATTTACTCAATTCGGCTGGCAAATGCATAATTTAGAATGCTTTTGAATGAGAAGTATTTCGAATTTGCAAGCATTTTGCATGCGAAATATTAAATAGAAAACGTACATTTGTCGGCCACAAACCAAGCAAATGGGAGCTTTTACTATCATCAACCAAATTCTTTTATTAGCCATCTTAACAGCTGTTGGTAGTTTGGCATTTCGTTTTAAAATTCTGGAAGAAAGTGCAAAAGAAATAATCCAAAAACTTGTTTTTTACATCACCCTTCCATTGCTTATCGTTACCAAGCTTTCTGTTCTGGAATTTACGGATGAGATATTGAAAAATGGTGGTTTGGTCGTTCTTTTCAGTTTCTTGATTATGATTTTGCAGTTGGGTTTGGGCAAACTAAGTGCGCGATTTTTTGCACTTCGAAAACCCCAAGCCGTAATTCATAGTCTTCATCACATGCTTGGAAATGTTGTCTTTTTAGGATTTCCTTTGGTTGACACTTTAATTCCGGGAGGAGAAGCCCTGCTTTATGCCGCACTTTATCAATTGGTTTTGAATGCTTTATTGTGGTCGTATGGGGTTATTCAGCTAAATCCTGATGATAGTCAAAAAGGATTGAAACAATTCAAGAAACTAATCAATCCAAACACAATCGCTTTGAGTTTGGGATTGATAATGATGCTTTTAAAAATTCGACTTCCGGATGTTTTGCAACAATCGCTTGGCGGATTAGGAAGCACAACAACTTATTTGGCCATGCTTTATATTGGCATTTTGCTTGCTCAAATGAAGATGAAAGAAATATTCAGTATTTCAATTTTCACATTCAGCTTTACTAAATTGGTATTCAGTCCGCTTATTTTTATGCTTTCGCTGCTGGTTTTGATAAATTATTTTCTTCTCCCTTTAAATTCAGTCGCATTTACAGTATTGGTTTTGGAATCGGCTATGCCGGGAATGACTATTTTAGTGCTTTTGGCAAAACGTTATGGTGCCGATGATGCTTTAGCGATGAAGAATTTTTTTGTGAGTACAGTGCTGAGCTTGATTACGCTTCCGTTGATACTCTATTTAATACAATGGAGTCAAAATTGATTCGAAAAGAAGCTTTTGAGAATCGCGAAAACTCTATTTCAAATATTCGATACTTTCTAAGCAAGCAGTTCAATTAATTGAGACAATTCTCTATCTTTGCACTTCATTTTCCCAGATGGCGGAACATTTATCTCCCGTCCTGATGGGCGAAATGGCAATGAAGCCCAGATGGCGGAATTGGTAGACGCGCTGGTTTCAGGGACCAGTGACCGCAAGGTTGTGCAAGTTCGATCCTTGTTCTGGGTACAAAAGACCCGCAAATTTTTTCTAACTGAAATTTGCGGGTTTTTCCGTTTTATCAAAATCC
>DMBV01000018.1 GCA_003445975.1 Bacteroidales bacterium | reverse complement strand
ATGAATGTATCTTCCATAGCTAAAAAATCCACCTATATCCAAAAAGAATTGTTACTCCAACATGAACAAGCATGATCACAATCATCAAAATGGCAAACGGCAGATGAACCACATGCCAGAATTCAAATAATTTTTGCATGGTTTTCAAGCGTTTTATTCGGTTGTTGATGCTTAGTTCTGCTTTGAAGAGTCTTAATACATTTTTTCTTTCCTTCCGATTTAATTCCAATCGGGTCAGCATTGCTTTAATCGATTTTAAATCGCTATTTTCTGATTCCATCGAAGAGCGGACTTGAATCAAAACCTCGTCAGGTATCGCATATTTCTTCTTTAAGTCTTGTGTTATAGTCCATTTATAGTCTTCAATTTCAGTTAAACTCATCGTTCTTCCTTCGATTGTTTTTGGAATTTGCAAATAAATAAATCGGCCAACTACACCACTCAAGGCTACAGCAACCATACTCCAAAAACTTACAGAAACCAATCCACCAAACTTAAATGCAGTATGAAAAACAATCAATATCGGTCCTAAAGTGCACAGAAAAATATGAAATTCGAGCCAATGTTTTAGTATTCCAATTCTTGAAAAGACTTTCAGCCGCTTTCGGGCCATGTATAAAAAAACACCACTCAGCATCAGAAGGCTTCCAAAAATTCCCAGACCATGCCCAAAATTTCCACTTGGTTTAAAAATTTCGTGGTCTGGATGAAAAAAACGCTGATCAACAGCTTGTGAATAATACGAAAATCCGACGTAAACCAAGCCAATTAAGGCGGCAAAAACCGTGGCAGTCATGCTGGCTAAAAAAATTCGATGAGTTGTAGCTTTCACTTTATGATTGAAATAAAATTACACATTAACGTGAATGAAAGCATAAAATTACATATTTGGTATTAACATACCTAAATAAGTAGTTATATAGATGTATTCTAAATAACGAAATTGGATTTGATGGCAAAATTGATGCGAAAAAAATGATGCTTTTACAAGCCTTTCAATTCTTTGGCATTAAAAGTAAAGGGAAGCAAATCGGAAATTCCATTAATAATTTGGACCCTACCACCTGGTTCGGACAGAATTACGCGCATTTTCATCTGAAACAAATGTTCGTACTCAGCCATTACTTGTCGGCAAGAGCCGCAAGGCGCCAATGGTTTATTGAATTTTACTGCTTCTGATTCCACCGCAACGGCAATGGAGAGCATCGGAACATTTGGGTAGTTTGCCGAAGCATAATACATGGCTACACGTTCGGCACACAATCCGGATGGATAAGCTGCATTTTCTTGATTATTTCCGCTCACAATTTCGCCATTGGCTAACAAAACCGCAGCACCTACACGAAATTGCGAATAGGGCGCATAGGCCGATTTACAAGCCACTTGAGCTTTATCAAGCAATTTTCGGTCTTGTGGATTGAGTTCATCAAAACTCTGGTAATCTTCAATTTCGATTATATGCTGAATTTTTTTCATCGCGATATAGTTTGTTGTGTTTAAGGGCTTAAAAAGAAGGTATTGTCAAATGAAATTTTGGATGAATTTGTTTGTTTTCAAAGCGTTTAGGCATATCCTTCTTGTTTTACCGTTCGTTGATTGATGAAGCAAAAATTAATCCAAAATCAATGATACGGGGATGCAAATTTATAAAAAAAGCCGATTTGTTCAAAATTTATTCAAAACGGAATATAGTTTGGGTTCTATCCGGCCCCACAGAAACGATTGAAACCGGAACTTCCACCTGATGTTCGATATAACTGATGTATTCAAGAAAAGGTTTTGGGAGTTCTTTGAGAGAGCTAGCGCCAGCAATGTTTTTTTTCCAGCCTTGGAAATGGGTGTAAATGGCTTGCAGCTCTTGGTCGTTTATTTCGTATGGGAAATAATCTATTTTCTGATTGCGATAATTGTATTGATGACATACACTGATTGTTTCGAATTGATCCATCACATCGGCTTTGGTTATCACTAAATCAGTGACTCCATTTAGCATAATTGCATATTTTAAAGCCGGCAGATCGAGCCAGCCGCATCGGCGCGGGCGACCGGTGGTAGAGCCAAATTCATGACCATATTTTTGCAAATCGGCCCCAATCGAATCAAATAATTCTGTAGGAAAAGGGCCGTTTCCAACGCGCGTACAATATGCTTTGAACACACCAAAAACTTTTCCTATTTTTTGTGGAGCAATTCCCAAACCGGAACAAACACCGCTCACAATTGTGTTGGAAGAGGTAACAAAAGGATAGCTTCCAAAATCGATATCCAGCATAGTGCCTTGAGCGCCTTCGGCCAAAACGCTTTCTCCACTTTTCAAAGCTTCGTTAATAAAATGTTCACTATCTACCAGTTTCATCGAAATGAGCGTTTCTAAAGATTGAAACCACGCTTTTTCATATTCTTCAAAAGTTTGATTGTCGATCTGAAAAGCAGAAAGGTCAAAATCGTATTGTTTCACTATTTGAAAATGATTTTGCTTTTGGAGCTGGTATTTTTGTTCGAAATTTTGGCTTGTCAAATCGCCCACACGCAATCCGCACCTGCTTACTTTATCGGTATATGCCGGCCCAATCCCTTTCAACGTTGACCCAATTTTGTCGTTTCCTTTCACTTTTTCGTAAACCGCATCGAGCAGCCGATGTGTTGGAAGAATGAGGTGTGCCTTTTTCGAAATATACAGATTTGCCTTTGGATCGATTCCGCTGGCTAGCAGCTTTTCGATTTCTTTTCTAAAAATAAAAGGGTCGATGATCACTCCATTGCCGATTAAATTCTTTGTGTCGGAATGAAAAATCCCGGATGGAATTGTGTGCAACACATGTTTTTGGCCATTAAATTCTAAGGTATGGCCAGCATTGGGACCACCTTGAAATCGTGCAATGATGTCGTACTTTGGCGTAAAAACATCCACCACTTTTCCCTTTCCTTCATCGCCCCATTGCAATCCTAAAATAACATCAACTTTCATTCGTACCCTTTTTGTTATGTGATTTCTTCCATTTTTGTTCCCTTCGGAACGGCCATAAAAACTCTGATTAGAAGCAAACATTGCCTTCATTTCAAAGCAAAGATAGAAATAATATACGCGAGAGGTTTCGATTCTTTTTAAGAAAAACGAATTAAAACGTATATGAATTAGGAAATTTTAACCGTTGCAACTCTTGCTGCAGCGGCTTTTTTTGTATTGCAAGTACCATAAAAGGTAAGTGAATGACTGTTGATAGTAACGCCCAACAGCTTTTCGACCGAGTTTTTGATTTCCTGAAGTCGGGGATCGCAAAATTCTAAAACCGAGCCATCGTCAAGGCAAATAAAATGATCGTGTTGACTGAATTTGAAGGATTTTTCGAACTGAGCACAGTTGTTTCCAAATTGATGTTTGGTAACCAAATTGCATTCCAAAAGCAGCTCCATGGTGTTGTACAAAGTAGCTCTACTCACCCTGTATTTATTATTTTTCATTGTAACATAGAGGGTTTCTATATCGAAATGCCCGTCGGTATTGTAGATTTCTTTCAAAATCGTGTAACGTTCAGGTGTTTTTCTTTGGCCGTTTGTTTGCAAAAATTCTGTAAAAACTTTCTTTACGGCATCGTAGGTTTCTTTTGTATTGGTGCTCTTCATTTTTTTCTAGTATTGAATTTTTCGCTTTCTTTGGTTAAATGGGTTTCGCTTAAATTCTTCTAATTATTAAATAGCAAATACTTACAACTTCAAATAACAATCATGGGTGTAAAGATATGAAAAATAATTTATTTGGATTAATTACAAATAGTTAATTTTTAGTCAGCAAAAAAAGTGATTTATATCTATACTTTTGTAATACCGGGTTGTATTTGAAAATAACTAGCGGTAATCTATTTTAGGCATTTAGATTTTTCTACTTTTGAACTATGAATCAGTTGCAACGGCCAAGCCGCTTTCATTCTTTTTTATCCAAAATGCGCAAGCCTACTAAGGATACGCGTTCAGCGTCGTCCGAAGGGTTGAGTTGGAGCCGTATTATGCTCAACTACCGCGTTTATCGTGCCGAAATGCGCCTCTATAAAACCCAACAGAAACAGAGAAAAGCGCAACTTAAGAAACAATTGCGCGAAGAGCGCAAAAACGAACTAAGCAATCCCTTTTTTCAACTTTTTTTTTCAAAAGAGCGTAGCCGAAAGGTTTTTTCGGACGCTGAAGGGAATGTGCTTTATATTCCAAGCGTTTTGAATTCAGTAATTCATATATTTAATTCAACACTCAGTTTTATTGTTGCCTATTTGCTTGTTTACTTGATTTATCAATTTACAGTTATTCTAACGGCTTCGTTTCAGGAAATTTATGGTGTTCTTTATTATTATCAAGTCGATTTTAACGATCATTCTACAAACTGGACAGTTTTAAATATAATTGCCATAACTTTATCGGGCCCATTGGTTTCCCTGTCGATTGGCTTGTATTTTTACAACTCTCTTTTCTTCAAAGCCAAACAATACGCTACACTGCGCTTATTCTACTATTGGGTTGGATTGCACGGAATGGCGTTCTTTTTTGCTGCATTCATTTCGGGCGTGATTACCAACAAAGGATTTGGGTATGTGCCACTTTGGTTATTCTGGAACGATTTTACTCGCTTTTTTTTCGCTCTTCTTGCTCTTGTAGGTTTGGGGCTTATCGGCTATTTTTCGGCCGCTCGCTTGCAAGCCACTTCGAACAACAGTTTTCGAATTGTAAAAGAAAATCGCGCTTTGTTTTTTATGCACCAATCTCTCATTCCGTTTTTGCTTGGGAGTGCACTCATTTTAGCTGTTAAAATGCCAAACAATCAAGCTTACGACACGCTAATCCTTGTTTTTGGAAGTGTTTTTAGCATAGCGGTTTTATTCAATTTAGACACCCCAAATTATCCATTATTCAGAAGTAATAATCGGGCAATGTTCAATTTTTCCTTGTTTCTATTGACGTTGGTTTTGCTTTATATCTGGCGGATTTTTTTAGCCGACGGTTTGCATTTTTTTATCCAATTTATCATTAAAGTTACGCCTCTTTAATTGTATCCGTCATGAAAAAAGTATTTACACTTTCAACCTGTACAACGAGCAAGCTCATTCTCAAGAAGGCCAAAGTTGCTGAATTGGGATTTGAAATAAAAGACATTAAAATGGCTCCCATTACGGAAGAAGAACTTTTCCAACTTCGCTCATTGGCAGGCTCCTACGAAGCTTTGTTCAGTCGTAGATCCCAAAAATACAAAAGCTTTGGATTGAGCGAAAAGGTTCTTCAGGAAGCAGATTATAAAGATCTACTATTGAGCGAATATACTTTTTTGAAACGGCCGGTCATATTAGATGGAGAACATCTTTTTATAGGCAATAGCAAGGCAACAGTTGAAGCATTATTAAGGCATTTGAACTTGCCTAGCGTTTTGTGAGTTCGTCGAATTTTCCCGATTTCACTTCTTCGTCCAAGGTTTTGTACCACTTTTCGCCATATTTTCGAATAAGTGGTTCTTTCAGGAACTCATATACGGCCTTCTTTTCTTGCTTTCCTTTGATGCGTGCAAAGTCGCAAATTCCCCAATGATGATAGTTTATCGCTTCAAACTGATCGTAAACAGTAATTCGAATGGGATAGAGATGACAGGAAATTGGTTTTAGAAAAGGTTGTTTCTTTTCGCGATAGGCCTTTTCGATGGCGCAAAGTGCAATTTTATTTTCGAAATAAACAAAAGCACATTCCCTATCGTTTACCAAAGGCGTAACAAATTCTCCGGCCATATCGTAATCGAAAACGCCGTTTTTTTCAATCACTTTTCGCCCTTCATCAGTCATAAAAGGGATTATTTCAGAGATATAGTCTTCGAGCAGACTGATTTCTTCTATTTCCAATGGCGCACCTGCATCGCCTTCCACACAACAGTCGCCATGACATTTGAGCAAGTCACAGCTAAATTGTTTCTGAACGACATCTTCTGAAATGAGTGTATTTTCTATTGCTATCATGGGGCAAAAGTACTGAATTTTCGTTCATTATTTTCAGGTTTCAGAAAGCTTTCCTTATCGAAAAGAGTAATCAGTCTTATACCTTAATTTAGCATTTTTTCCTGCATCTGAACAATTTCGGGTTCTTATTTTTGATCTATTCCAACGTTTAAACTTATCAATAACGCTCACTTTTTGATTCCGAAACGGGCATAAAAATTACCAGACAGCAAAAAT
>DMBV01000077.1:8559-38508 GCA_003445975.1 Bacteroidales bacterium | reverse complement strand
TTTTTCGGACGAATTTTCTGGTATAATTTGTTACCTTTGCCTAGCCTGAGAAGAAGTATAAATTAGCAGCATTGAAAGGAGGCCAAAATGATTGAAACTGTAAAGCTGGGCACCCTCCGTTGGAATCATATCAGTCATCCCGATGAAGAAGATTTCAATTTTTTATTAAACAAGAACCACGTTCACCCACTCGACATAGAAGATTGTAAAAGTAAGGTCAATCAGCGACCCAAAGTGGATATTTACGACGATTACTATTTCATCATTCTGCATTTCCCCATATTTGATAAACTCGGCAAATTTTTGCGTTTGAAAGAGGTAAAAATATTCTGGTGGGAAGAACAAATTGTTACGATTGGTGGCTCCAATTGGGTTGTGGGAAAAATATTTAAAGAAGCAAAAGACCAAGAAACGCGCGGCGATAAATTCGAAGTGGGAACTACCGACGCCTTGCTCTATTTGATTATCGAATCGGTGATGAAAGAATCATTTCCCGTTGTTCGGCGCATTGGCGACGATGTGGATAGAGCCAGTCGCGATCTTTTTGAAAAGAAGGCCGAGCAAGTTATTGAACGCATTTCCATTGCACGCAAAAATATTATCTTGTTAAATACGGTCATTAAGCCACAACTTCGGCTCTTTCTTAAATTTGAAAAAGGGGAGATAGAAGGTTTTGCCGATAATATGGAAGACTATTGGGGAAATATCCTGGATAATTACCAAAAAATGTGGGATATGATCGAAGATTATCAAGAATTAATTGAAGGATTGAGCAGTACTTTTGATTCGTTGATGGCCAACCGAACCAATGAAGTAATGCGGATTTTAACCCTGATTTCTTCCATTATTCTGCCGCTTACCTTTATTACCGGAATTTATGGAATGAACATCGATTTGCCCTTGCAAAAACAAGGAATTGCCTTTGGCATGATCTTGTTTACGATGATAAGTATTGCAGTTGTCATGGTGCTTTATTTCAAGAAAAAGCACTGGATGTGATAAGCATGGATTGCTGTTCTAGTTGCATCTCTATTGATGGTTTTAAAATTAGTTCTAATAAAATTAAAAAAGCCGTTGAAAACATTGTTTTCAACGGCTTAATTCCTTGTATTCTTCCTTGTTTTTGTTGACCCACTAGGTTTCGAACCTAGACTCTTTTGAACCAAAATCAAACGTGTTGCCAATTACACTATGGGTCAATTGCCAAATGCGATGCAAAGATACATTTTTTTTGAAAAAGCAAAGAAAAAAAGTGTGCTCGAAAGCAATTTTTTCATTCCTTTTTCTCCTAGGAGACTCCGCTATTTTTCAGTGTTAACTATTTGAAAATAAATAATATAAAAAACAAAAGGCAAGGAAAAACCTTGCCTTCTATTACAAATCGTTTTTTATTAAGCGTTTTTTAGGGCTTCGGCTCCACCCACAATTTCCAAAATTTCGCCTGTAATGGCTGCCTGACGCGCCTTGTTGTATTGTAATTTGAGCGTTTTTATCATTTCAGTAGCATTGTCGGTTGCTTGCGACATGGCCACCATTCGGGCTCCATGTTCGGCAGCAAAAGAATCGAGCAGTGCTTTGTAAAACTGAACTTTTAAAATTGAGGGAATCAATTCTTCCACAATTTCTTTCTTTCCGGGCTCAAAGAGATAATCAACAGATTGGGCGGTGGCTTGGATTTTTTCCTTTTTTAGGGAACCGATTGGTAGAAACTGTTCAGTACTTATGATTTGGGTAGAAGCATTCTTAAATTGATTGTAAACCAAAACGATGCGGTCGTATCTTTTGGTAGCAAAACGCTTCATCAAATCATCGGCCAGTGGGAAAACAGCTTCAAAATGCAGTTGATTAAAAAGATGATCGTACCGCTCAATTGGATTCACAGCCACTTTCGAAAAGTAATCGCTGGCTTTTTTTCCAATGCATAAAATATCTACCTTTCCTAAAGCATTCAGCGCCGCATAGTCGCTCGCTATAAGTCTTTGAACTGTTTTGATAATATTGCTATTGAACGCCCCGCATAAACCTCTGTTTGAAGTGATTGGAACGATTAAAACCCTGTTTATTTCGCGTTTTTGCCCGTAAATCCCTATGCTGTCCTGATCCAAACTTTCGTTGATATTTTGAAAAATCTCATTCAGCTTTGCGGCATAAGGACGCATGGTGTGAATGGCATTTTGGCTTTTCCGAAATTTGGAAGCAGCTACCATTTTCATGGCACTGGTAATTTGCTTGGTAGAGTTTACCGAATCAATACGTGTTCTTACATCTTTTAAACTTGGCATACGAAAGCAAATTTATCTTTTAGTACTATTTGAAACGCGAAGCAACATGATTGGCCGCTTTGGTTAATACTTCGGTTATTTCATCCGAGTATTTTCCCGAAGCGAGTAAATTCATTGTTTCTTGATGATTGGTCTCTAAATAATGCAAATATTCAGTTTGAAATTGATTTATTTTATTTAACGGAACGTTCGTTAAAAGCCCTTGTGTTCCGCAGAAAATAATCGCCACTTGTTTATCGACCGACATGGGCGAATACAAGTTCTGCTTCAAAATTTCTACGTTTCGAGCGCCTTTGCTCAAAACCGAAAGGGTTGAAGCGTCCAAATCGGAGCCAAATTTTGAAAAGGCTTCCAATTCGCGAAATTGCGCTTGATCCAGTTTCAATGTTCCGGCAACTTTTTTCATTGGTTTTATTTGAGCATTTCCACCAACTCTGGAAACCGAGATCCCAACATTTATGGCCGGACGAATTCCGGAATTGAATAAATCGTTGTCGAGGAAAATTTGCCCGTCGGTAATTGAAATCACATTGGTGGGAATGTAGGCGGAAACGTCGCCCGCTTGTGTTTCGATAATGGGCAAAGCGGTTAAGGATCCACCACCTTTCACCATTGATTTCAAGCTTTCTGGCAAATCGTTCATTTTTGCGGCAATTTCATCGGAATTGATAATTTTCGCAGCACGTTCCAGTAGGCGGGAATGTAAATAGAAAACGTCACCGGGATAAGCTTCGCGTCCTGGAGGCCTACGCAACAACAAAGAAACTTCTCTATATGCCACGGCTTGTTTGGAAAGATCGTCGTAAATTACCAAAGCCGGGCGGCCTGTATCGCGGAAGAATTCTCCAATTGCGGCACCTGCAAAAGGCGCATAATACTGCAATGCAGCCGGATCAGAAGCTGTAGCCATCACCACAACAGTATAGGGCAATGCTCCTTTTTCTTTTAGAATTTGAACGGAATTGGCTACGGTGGAGCCTTTTTGACCGGAAGCTACGTAAATACAAAAAACGGGCTCGCCTTTTTCGTAAAATTCTTTTTGATTGATAATAGTATCTAAAGCGATGGTCGATTTTCCTGTTTGACGGTCGCCAATAATCAATTCGCGTTGGCCTCTTCCAATTGGAATCATCGCATCAATGGCTTTAATTCCTGTTTGGAGTGGTTCATTTACAGGTTGACGGTAAATTACACCTGGAGCTTTGCGTTCCAATGGCATCTCGTAGGTTTTGCCTTCAATGGGGCCGAGTCCGTCAATAGGAAGTCCCATTGGGTTGATTACTCTTCCCAGCATTCCTTCGCCTACTTCGATGGAGCCGATTCGTTTGGTACGTTTAACAATGTCGCCTTCGAGCAATCCGACCGAACTACCCAAGAGCATAATTCCAACATTGTCTTCTTCAAGGTTCATCACCAAACCAAAGATTCCCGTTTTTTCAAAAATCACCAATTCACCTGCTTGCGCATTTGAAAGTCCATAAACGCGTGCAATTCCATCGCCAACCTGAAGGATACTTCCAACTTCTTCTAATTCGGCTTCAGTTTTAAAACCTGCCAACTCTTGTCTTAAAATTGCTGATACTTCAGCTGGATTAATTTGAGCCATATTGTTTGAATTTCGCTATTATTTTCCGGCTAAAACCAGATTGTTTTTAATATTGTCTTTTAGTTTCTTAATGAGCGTCTTGGTTGAAGTGTCGTATTGATAATCGCCCAGTTTAACAATAAAACCGCCAATCAAATCAGCATTCACAAACTCGTGTAAACGCACTTCTTTCCCGCTCAAATTTTTCAATAATTCTAGAATTGCAGTTCTTGCTTCTGTTTCTAGGCTGCTTGCAGAACTTACCCATGCTTCGGTAATTCCATGATAGTCGTTGTAAATTGCAGAAAACGATTCCGCCACTTGTTGAATCAGAATTTCTCTTCCATTTTTTGCCAATAGATTTAAGAACCGTAGGCTGATAGGGTCTATGCTTTTTTTGAACAAAGCATTGAAAATGGAAATTTTCTTGTGTTCTTTAACAATCGGGCTTTTCAGTAGCAAGCCCAATTCTCTGTTTTCAGAAATCGTGATTGAAACAAGTCGCATGTCTTCGGCAATTGGTTCCAGTTTCTGTTGCTCAATTGCTAGTTCGAAGAGCGCTTTTGCATATCTGTTGGCAAGTCGAGTTTGTTTCATCTTCGTTTTTTAGTTTAGTTGATGCTTCGCTTCGCCAATGAGTTTTTCGACCAATTCTTTTTGTTTCTTATCGGCAGAGAGTTCTGATTTGAGCAATCTTTCGGCTATTTCTATTGATAAATCGGCTACTTGATTCTTCAATTGACTCAAAGCAGCAGTTTTCTCTTGCTCTATCAATGCCTTTGCATTTTCAACAATTTGTTTGGCTTCAATTTCTGCTTGCGATTTTGCTTTCAAAATCAGATCGTCTTTCAATTGACGGGCTTCGCGCAACAACTCTTCGCGTTCATTTCGGGCTTCCTTCAATAAATCTTCGTTATGAGCTTGAAGATTTTGAATGTCTTTTCGGGCTTGACGAGCGGCTTCCAATGAATTGGCGATTTCGGTTTCTCTTTCTTTTAAACTATTAAGTATCAATGGCCAAGCGTATTTGCTCAATAGGAACAAAACAATGGCAAAAGAAAGCGTCATCCAAAATATTAAACCTAAACCGGGACTAACTAATTCCATATTCTAAATTTTTTTTAATCAATTAAAACCAAATACCTTAACCAATCGTTAAGGTATTTGATGTCTTGTTGGCGAAGCCTATAAGAAAACAATAAGCAAACACACTACAATAGCAAAGAAAGCAGCGCCTTCGATAAGAGCAGCAGAAACAATCATGTTTGAACGAATGTCGCCGGCAGCTTCAGGTTGGCGTGCAATACCTTCTACAGCACCGCGTCCAATCTGACCAATACCCAAGCCTGCTCCAATGGCAGCAATGCCAGCACCAATACCGGCGCCCATTTTTGCATAAGGAGATAAATCCACCGCAGCTTGCAATAAAACGTTTAATAAAGACATAATATATAATTTATTGATTAGTAAATAATTTCCTATTCATGATGCTCTTCTGTAGCCATTCCAAAATACAATGCCGATAAAAGCGTAAATACGTAGGCTTGAATAAGTGCAACGAGCAATTCCAAAAAGGCTAAGAAGATCGCAAAGGCCACCGAAATAACAGATACGCCATATCCTAAACCAACATTTATATTTCCAAAAATAAAAATCAAGCTAATGAAACCCAATGTAACAATATGGCCAGCAGTAATATTTGCAAACAAACGAACCATCAATACAAAAGGTTTGGTAAAAACGCCTAGTACTTCAACAATAGGCATCAATGGCAATGGAAACTTTAGCCACCAAGGAACGCCGGGTGTATTGAAAATGTGTTTCCAGTAATTTTTATTGCTATTGATAAGGGTAATAAAAAAAGTAAACAAGGCCAGAACCATCGTTACTGCAATGTTTCCGGTAAGATTTGCTCCTCCCGGAAAAAAAGGTACCAAACCAACTATGTTGTTGATGAAAATGAAGAAAAAGATAGTCAATAAAAACGGAAGATATTTTTCGTGTTTATGTTCTCCAATGGACGATTTTGCTATATCATCGCGAATAAATACAATAAATGGTTCCAAGGCCGATTGAATTCCTTTGGGTGCCATTCCTTGACGCTTTTTGTAGGTGCGGGCAATACCGAAAAACAGCCATAAAATGATTAGTAAGCCAACCCAAAGTGAGACTACGTTTTTTGTAATTGAAAAGTCATAAGGCATTCCAGCTTCGGTATTCTCAATGATGGTGTGGTGGAGCAGATAATCATCGGCCGTGATGTAGGCGATTTTGCTTTTGTGTTTTCCTTCATGCATAATAGCCAAGCCAAAAGCTATATTTTCAGTCGAATTTAAATTTTCGGGCAAGATTCGATCAAAATTCTGATCAAAAAAAACTGGCGAATGCCCGTGTTGAAATGCGCTCGACATAAAACTCACCAATTTTCTCTCATGAAGAATCAAAATTGGTAGAGGAATGCTCAGGTGCTTTTCGCCATAGGTCAAAATATGCCATTCGTAGGAATCTATAATATGATCCATGATCATTTTCCCAGCATTAAACTTCTCAATATGAGCAGTAGTTGTATTGGTAGCGGACGTATTTTCTTCTTCCCCGTTCGAATGCTGGGCCGAAACAGAGCCTGCAATGAAGAATAGAAAGGCAAAAAATAAGAGGCGGACGGATCTGATTATCATTGTGTTATTTACGCTTTTTTGAGTATAAAAGTGTTTTCCTTTAATAATTGTGCAATTTTACGAAAAATATGCCAATTTGGGAGGTTTTATTGTCGAAATTTATGAATGTTTTTGTGATTTAAAACGAAGTCAAGAGATTTAAAATTGGTAGAATTGGGGACTAAAACAAAAAAGGCATAAAATTGATTATGCCTTTTTTAGATCGATAAAATGGAATGCTTACTCGGCTGCTGCTTCTTCTTCTGTAATGACAACTCCACGTGTAACGTTTACACTTACTACAACATTGTTTGGGTTGTCGGTGAGTGTTAGATTGTCAAGGTTGATGTCTTTAATGCGAATGGACATGCCCACTTTCAATGCACTTATATTAATTTCTACATTTTCAGGAATGTCTTTAATCAAGCCTTTCAGTCCGATTTTGCGAATTTTGCTAACCAGTTTTCCTCCGGCAATAACACCAGGAGAAGTTCCAGTAAACTTAAGTGGAATATTTATTGTTACTGCCTTGTCTTCGAAAACTTGGTAAAAATCAGCATGTAAAATACTGTCAGTAACCGGATGATATTGAACTTCTTTTAAAATAGCAGTATAAACTTTTCCGCTTATTTCAAGATCAACAACGTAGATATCAGGAGTGAAGATAATCTTTTCGAATTTTTTTAGTGGAAGCGTGAAAGAAATTTGACCCTCTCCACCATACAATACACATACAACATTTCCTGCTTTGCGTTGAGCCTTCGCATCTTTTTTCCCTACGTTCTCTCTAAGAGAACCGCTCATAGATACTTTTTTCATTGTTTTTTTTGTTTAGATTTATAAAATAGTAGTGAACTTGAAATGTTCACTAATGGATTCAAAATTATGTATTCTTCCAATCACATCTGCAAATAAAGTTGCAGTAGAAAGGACTGTTATTTTTCCTTCGGATTTGCGAGGCAGCGTATCCGAAATGATGACTTCTTTTAATGCCGATTTTTCGAGACGTTCAATTGCTTTTCCTGAAAATACAGCATGGGTACAAACCGCTCTAACGCTCTTAGCACCTTGCTCCATCATTAGTTCTGCTGCTCGGGTTATTGTTCCGGCGGTGTCGATAATATCATCAACCAAAACAATGTCTTTGTCTTTTACATCACCAATGACTTGCATTCTTTCAATTTCACCGGCTTTTTTTCTTTGTTTAAAGCAAATAACCAAGTCGGTATTCAAAAACTTGGCATAAGCGGCAGCGCGTTTTGCGCCTCCTGTGTCCGGCGAAGCCATCGTGATATCGCCTAAATTCAACCCAAGAAGATAGGGAATAAATATGGACGATGCGTAAAGATGATCAACCGGTAAATCAACAAAACCTTGAATTTGGTCCGAATGTAAATCCATCGTTACGATGCGGTCAACACCGGCGGCAACCAATAGATTTGTGGTTAATTTAGCGCCAATCGAAACGCGTGGTCGGTCTTTTCGGTCTTGACGTGCAAACCCAAAATAAGGAATTACGGCCACCACTTTTTTTGCCGAAGCCCGCTTTGCAGCATCAATCATCAAAAGCATTTCAAACAAATTGTCGGAAGGAGCAAAGGTTGATTGTACTATAAAAACGGTATTTCCTCGAATAGAATGATGGTAGGAAGGTTGAAATTCGCCATCAGCAAATAAAGCGATTGAGCTTTCGCCCAAGGGCTGCCCATAGGCTTCTGCAATTTTTTCGGCCAAATATTTTGTGGCTCTGCCGCTGAAAATTGATACTTGTCCTTCCATGATTTTTGGGCTTTAATTCAACGCTTTTAACGGCGGCAAAATTAGTTTGTTTTTTCGGCAATGCCAAATAAAAATTTGTTTGGAATATTTAAAAAAAAGCTATCTTTGCAGCGCATTTTAGGTCTAGAAGTAAAATTTAAAGCCGCGATGCGAAGTTCTTCGTGAATTTGAATGTAAATAAGCCTGCTTTCGGTTTCTTGTTCTGGTTTTCAGAATTTGTTTCAAAAAAAAGGCTTGCCAAATGAATGCCCAGGTGGCGGAATTGGTAGACGCGTTGGTCTCAAACACCAATGAGGTAACACTCGTGCCGGTTCGATCCCGGCCCTGGGTACTGGGAAATAAAAAGCCGATGAATATTATTCCTCGGCTTTTTTGTTTTTACACCTTGCCGGACAATGCAATTTATTCTATTCGCACTCAATTCAATGCAGGTTTTAAGATCTTTGATTCATTGAATTTCCGGTATTTTTCTTGAATCACGGATAGAAGCACATAATCGGAAACAGCCAAAAGGTATTCTAAATTAAATTGGCAAAAATCGATAAAGTCGTCCAATTCTTGATTTGATGCAATGGGAACAATGCTGCTTACAAAAGGAAATGATAAGCGTGTTTTGATCAGACTCATTTTAGTATCCGTTTCGATTAAATTTCGGTATTTCTTTTCCATTTTTCCCTTATGACTAAATGTATTGTACAAGGCTGTAATGGGTCCGCCTAATTCCAAAGGCGCTAGATGACCAGGTTCTGCTGATGGCAGTCGAATGTGCGTTAATGGAGGGAAATTTAATTGGGTTGTAGAATTTTCGTTCGCTAATTGAAGTTGGGCAAATGCGTGTTTAAATTGCAAAACGGTTTTGTAAGGAGTTAACGTAAGCTCCTTGAGCTCATAAATACGCGGTTTTAGTTGGATCGGGAAATTGAGAAGTACAATTCCGGTGTCTTCTACAATGTAAAACCCATCTTCATAACCTATTGCGGTTATTTTCAACAAATCGCCTTTCGTAATCGGAATGCTAAAATCACCTTGCTCATTGCAAATGCTTCTTAAATTGAGCATTTCGTTTTTTATTTGAGCAAAACTGATATATTCATAGTTCTCGCTGCACCGCACTGTTCCTTTGAGCATAAGATTTCTCTCTTGTGCATTCGAAACATACCCAATGTTTAGAAATAGAATAAGAAGATAAACGGAATGTCGAAAAGAACGGCTTTTCATGCAACAAGAAATTTAAGCTAAATTAGCTACTTGCAAAACAACAAGGTGTTAAGAAGCTCTAATTGCTATTAATGTTTGTTAAAAAAAAAACACCAAAGGAAAAGCTGATAAATCCTCTGGTGTTTAATGAGATAAAGAATAATTAAAACTTATATCCTACAGTGAAAATATAATTGTTTGAAGTGTTGGTGATGCTTGCAGGGTTTACGTAATCAGGATTGTACATGTAAAAAGAGTTGTCGGTTTTGCGTTTTAAAGCGGCAAAATCGAAATACGTATTTCCGATTCTGTAACCCAAGCCCCACGAATAGGCGGTGCTTATGATATCATTTACCTCCGGATTCATAGGTGAACTGATAATATTGTATCCAGCACGGAACGAAAGAGCGTCTAATCGCCATTCGGCTCCAATTCTAAAATTATGAGTCGCCCGAAAATCGGTGCGTATATCTGAATTTTCATTTGCAAAGGAATAAGTACTAGATGATAAGTTGGATTTGCTATAATCCATGTATTCATAATCAAGACTAATAAATCCTTTTTTCTGAATAAAGAAACTAAGTCCTGCCATCGTTCTGGAAGGCGTTGAAAGTTGATAAGCCATATTTCCAATGGGCGATTCGCTTAAATACGAGTTTCCATCGCCCATTAGGCTTTCAATTTTTGCATAATATTCATCAACCAAATTTCCATAATAAGTGGGTGTATGATAGGCTGCATTGATTCTGATTGCAGGTGAAACTATGTAAATCAGGCCAATTTTGGCATTGATTCCGGTTCCTTTTGTTAGAAGGTCTTCTGTATAAGTAAACTCGTCAAACTCGTATGATTCAGGAATATAAATAGAATATTCATTGTATTTTATTTGGCGTTGAAAAGAGAGGCTTGGAATACCAAGACTAAATCCCAAAAGCAGTTTGTCGTTGTAATTGGCCGACATGGCAAAGGACAATTCGTTTATATATCCTTTTGAATCTTCCATATAAGTTTGAATTACGCCACCCAATGGAGCATTGCTGTAATAGTGTGATGGATCGCCCGGAATCGTATCTAAAATATAGGCGTCCCAAGCAAGTCCGGTCGAAAAAGCTTGTAAATCTTCCGGATAACTGCCATTGGCCATATCTCTCCATACATTTGCCAATGAGGAATTGAAGGATTCGCCAGAAATATACATGGTGTTGTGAAAGTTTTTGGTCCGATTGATTGATATACCGTAATTGATGGCTTTCCACCCGGAAGTTTTTTCGCTTTGCGGCAAACGGTAAGTGCCTACCATTCCCAACAAACCGTGATTTAAATTTACTTTAGAATCAAGTCCCAGCTGGTTGTTGTAAAGTGCCTCGTTGGCCGAATATTGAATAGCAGGTGAAAAATTCATCTCAGAGGATTGGAATATTCCCAAACCTGCCGGGTTGAAATTCAGCGTGCTGAGGTCTCCGCCAATGGATCCCATTGCGCCACCTAAAGAAACAAAACGAGCCGATCCTAAAATATCGTAGGAAGAAAAACGAAAAGCATCTGTGCTGTTTTGAGCAGAGCCGGACTGAATTAGCAGCCCCAGCATGAGTGTTAGAAGTGAATATCGTGCTTTCATTGTCTTATTGTTTTTATTGATATAGCTTTATTTGAACAAAATTAAAAAACAGTCTATCGTCTTGATGAATTTCCACCTGATGACCTTGAAGATCCACTTGACGAACTGCTTGAAGTGCTTCTGCTGCTTGTTCCTGAGCTGCTGCTTGAACTTCGTACAGGTGCCGAAGAAGATCTTACGCTTGTATTGCTACTCTTGGTAGAACTCGATTCGCTTCGTACATTTGTTGGTCTGCTTACTGCACCACCATCCGTTCTTGTTCCGGAGCTTTGGTAGGTACGCGAAGTTCCGCTATTCACGGAATTTGTCGGCGAATTGGTTCTTACATTCGTATTTGCTGGTCTTTGGTATCTTGTAGTTGGAACCGACGACCGATTGCTTGAAAATTCGCGGCTCGATTGTGTATTTGTATTGGTTGGTGCCGTGTACTGATTTGTTCTGGAACCATTCGGACTGCCCACAGTATTTCCTGATTGAGTGGACGAGTTTCTTGGGTTTTGGTTTTTTATTCCGGAATTGGTGGTTGTTGAAGAGCGGTCGAAAGTGTATCTCGATTCGCTGCTCACTTGATTAGAACCATCTGGTTTGTTGTACACGTTTTGTCTGGAATCACCTCCAATTCTGCTTGTTGTTCCCGATCCAATGTTTACCGTTCTGTTTTGGAGACTGCTGCGGCTTTCGGGAGTTAATGAAGTACTGTTTCTATCAGTTCTGATACCTGTTTCTTGTCTGCTACTTGAGAAATAACCTCTGTTTTCGGGAGTAGTCCGGGCAGTACTCGTACTATTCACTCGAGAACTTGGATTGCTGTTTAGTGCCGAACGGTTGGTACTTGCTGTCGCACTAGTTGGCGATTTGAATGAGGAAATAGTGCTGCGACTTCTTCCTAAACTGGCGGTACTCTGATCGCGAGGACCATAATAGCGCGAATTTAGGTCGTATGGATTTGACCAATAATAATTGCTTGCATAATAACCTGCCCAATATCCGCTATTGTAAATGCTGCCATAAGAATACGGACTCCAATAAGAATATCCGTAATATGGATTTGCCCAATAATAGTTATATGGAGAATAATAGGAATAATTGTAATAACTAGAATTGCTATAATAAGGCGAATAATAAGGATTGTAATAATAATTGTAATCGTATCCGATATAAATACTTGTTCCCCAACTTATTGGACGATAATCGTACCAATACAGATTGGTATAATACGAATCGTAATAACTTGCTCCTAATACTGGATTGTCGAAGCGTCTGATTCTGGAAGAATAGGAATAGTCGTAATAATCATCGTACTTAAAATTGTCCTCGTAATAATAATTATCATCATCAATCAAAACTTCCCCGTAGGTATTGTCTTGTTCATTAGCTACGGCTGCTTTGTTTTGAACTTCAGGAGTAGAGTAGGTGTTTACGGATTCCTTTGCTACAACCGGAGTCATTCCTTGCGAAGTAGCCCCAAATGAATAAACATCATCGGTTGAAATATTTGTAAATTGAGGTGTTACACACGATGCCAATGGAATCAGTATTAAAGGTAAAAATTTAATAAGTGTTTTCATGATTTCCTCCTTGGGTTTTATATTTAATATTTTCAAATGTCAATTTTCAAATTATGCTTAGTTTTGCACAATTCAATGTGATTAGCAAAAAAGCAAATACTATACCACAATTCAATATGGCTAAAAATTTTTCAAGCAGAGCAGAAGATTATTCTCAATGGTACAATGATATTGTAAAACATGCTGAACTTGCCGAAAATTCATCGGTGAGAGGAAGTATGGTTATAAAGCCTTATGGGTACGCTTTATGGGAAAATATGCAGCGCGAACTCGATCGGATGTTTAAAGAAACAGGCCACGAAAACGCCTATTTTCCTTTGTTTATCCCTAAATCTTTTTTTTCGAAAGAAGCTAGTCATGTGGAAGGTTTTGCAAAAGAATGCGCTGTAGTTACTCATTATCGATTGAAAATTGATGAAAATGGTGGCGGAATCATTGTGGATCCGGACGCCAAACTCGAAGAAGAACTCATCGTTCGGCCTACTTCAGAAACGATTATTTGGGATACTTATAAACGTTGGGTTAAATCCTATCGCGATTTGCCAATTTTGATCAATCAATGGGCGAATGTTGTTCGATGGGAAATGCGCACACGTCTGTTTCTTCGCACTTCGGAATTTCTTTGGCAAGAAGGTCATACAGCACATGCTACGGAAAGAGAAGCCATTGCTGAAGCAGAGCAAATGTTAGAGGTTTATGCTGATTTTGCGGAAAATTTTATGGCCATTCCCGTTATTAAAGGCACAAAATCGCCCAACGAACGTTTTGCCGGTGCGCTCGAAACCTATTGCATTGAAGCTTTGATGCAAGACGGAAAAGCTTTGCAAGCCGGAACTTCTCACTTTTTGGGACAGAATTTTGCAAAAGCCTTTGATGTAAAATACCTAAGCAAAGAAAATACTTTGGAATATGTTTGGGCCACAAGCTGGGGCGTTTCCACTCGTTTGATTGGTGCTATTATTATGGGACATTCCGACGATAATGGCTTGGTATTGCCTCCACGCCTGGCTCCAATTCAGGTAGTTATTATTCCTATTTACAAAAACGAACAACAACTTGAAGAGATTTCGGACGAAGTGAAAGAAATTATGAAACGTCTTCGCTCAAAAGGAATTAGAGTGAAATACGATAATCGGGATACACAAAAGCCGGGATTTAAATTTGCAGAGTACGAGTACAAAGGTGTTCCGGTGCGTTTTGGCATTGGCCCTCGCGATTTGGAAAACAAAACCATCGAAGTTGCGCGCAGAGACAATTTGACCAAAGAAATGATGCCTATGGAGGGCATTGAAGAAAAAGTGTTGCTTTTGCTTGATGAAATCCAACAAAATTTATTCGAAAGAGCAAGCAATTTCAGAAAGAAAAATTCTAAAAATGTCGATACATGGGAAGAGTTTAAGATTGAAATTGAAAAAGGCGGATTTCTATATGCACATTGGGATGGATCTTCGGAAACGGAACAGAAAATTAAAGAAGAAACTAAGGCAACGATCCGCGCTATTCCACTCGACGCAAAAGAAGAAATGGGAAAATGCATTTATTCAGGCTTGCCATCTAGTAAGAGAGTTGTTTTTGCAAGAGCCTATTAATGGTTTCTTAAAGCTCAATTTGTTTTACTTCTCCCGAACCATTGATGAAAATTCTTAGGATTCTGGGATTTTCCTTGTAATAAATATTTCCACTGGCTCCTATAGTGGCTTCCAGTATTTCTGTTGCCCACACATAATTGTTGTTTGAACCAATGGTGCTGATATACGTTTGTTCGCTCTTCAAATTCCGGGCATCCACCGGGCCAAAACTATTTGAAGAAACATAACTTAATCGCGTTTTCCCGCTGTAATACACCTCGGCAATCCCAATATGATACCGAATTGTTGATTTCTTGGTGTCGATATTTAATTCTATTTTTCCCGCTGCATCCCAAATATTCAACATCAAGGAGTCGGCTTTTAGTGTGTTGGTACAAACAACATTGCCCGTGCCGTGCACTTCAAGTTCGGAAATTCTTTTTAAACGAAGCTCAACGCGTATGGGTTTAGAATAGGAGCGAAGCCAATTGCATCTATTTTGATTGCTGATTTTTAAAACCCCGTTTTCAGAAGTTGTTTCAATATTGTCCAAAAGATTTTCGCCGGCTACTAATTGCAGTTTGTTTATCGTATCAAAAGTTAATTCCAAATCTATGTTGTCCCAAAGCTGGATGTGATAAAAATCTTCCACACTGCGCTCTTCGATGGTTTCTTGTCCGGTGGCGAAAAAACAATCCTTTTGGCACGAATTAAATAGAAATACGATGAATATAGCTTTCAGGAATTGGTGTGTTTTTCTTTTCATCGATTTACTTTTTTAAATGGAAGCTGATAGCCTAAACCCCATGCCAAATAAGCAGCTCTTGCAGCATGCGCTTTAAGCTCCATGCTGGCATACACATTCCGATAAACCAAATAATTTAAGGCCAATTTCTCAAAAAAGGCGCCTTCGTTTTGTTCTTTGGCATACACATAGCCGCCAATTCCAAATTTGAGTGATAGTTTTTCTAAACGTAATTCATAATTTGCAGCAAGTGCATATTTTATCAATCCTAAGTTTGTGGAGCCTATTTCTCTCTGCAACAAAAGTTCTTCGTGCGATTTGTCCCACGAAAAGTCTATCCCCACCCCGAGGCTCGACTTTTTGTTTATCGTCTTAAAAACAGTCATCGATTGGGTGAAAACGGGAAATTTCTCTCCAAGAGTGGTGTTTAAGCTTTTCAATCCAAATCCCGCTTGAATGTCTATTCGCAGTGGAGCGTTTTCAGTAAAAAGAAACAGTGGATAGGGTTTCAAATCGTTGTTTTGCAGCTCTTTTCCAAATTGATGTATATATCCAACGGATGCCATGGGGAGATTTAAACCGTAGTTTGGTGTGGTGAAACTTCCATTCGAAAAATGAATTAAGCTCATTCCCAACGACAGCCTGTTGCGATCATTCAAGTGAAATTGATAATCGAACATAAAGTGAACAAACGCATTGAACGAAGAACCAATTGCTAAATTTTGATAATTTTCGATTGAATGAAATTTTTTGTTGAAATAAGCCAAACCAAGCCCTATTCTGAAACTGGCTTTTTGTTTGGGCGTATTGAATAGCGGAAAATCAATATGCGGATAAACGGCCAAGGCACTTCCTAGAACTGCTGAATTGTTGAACGAAGTATAAAAGAGGCTATATCCAATTTTGGGATTTTGATAGATCGATTCCCACGATTTTCTCCCACTCGCACTCTTAATCAAACTTACTTCGAATGCTGGAAGATGCGTATTGAAAAGCTTTAGCTCGTTGTGATAATTATTGATAAAACCATAATAAGCACGTGTTTCGATCGAAAAGGTAGAAAGATGTCCTTGTTTTTTTTGCAAAATATTTTGCGCAGTGCACGGATTGTAAATTTCCGACAGAAGAATTCCAATGAATAGGATGGCTTGGAGATGGCGAAAGCGACGGCTATTTTTTGTTTTCAAATGTCGAATATGTTGATGCACAAATGTATTGAAATCTTCGGAAAGTCCAGCAAATGGGATGATCAGTTTAAAATCCGAAAATTCAGTATAAATAGATACTTTTGCCACAAAATATGTTGGCTTATGGAAAGGAAATTGAAAGCTTTTGAACGATTGTTGACAATCATGGACGAATTGCGCCTTAGCTGTCCGTGGGATCGAAAACAAACTTTGGAAAGCCTACGTCATTTAACTATTGAAGAAGTGTATGAGCTTTCCGATGCTATTTTGGATAACAATCTTGAAGAGGTCAAAAAGGAATTGGGCGACTTGATGCTTCACATGGTTTTCTATGCGAAAATTGGATCAGAGAAAAACGCGTTCGATATGGCCGATGTTTTGGATAGCATCAGCGAAAAATTGATTTATCGTCATCCGCATATTTATAGCGATGTGGTAGCAAATGATGCCGAAACAGTGAAACAAAACTGGGAACAGCTGAAACTCAAAGAAGGTCGCGATTCGGTTTTGGATGGGGTGCCTCAATCATTGCCCGCCATGGTAAAAGCTTATCGCATGCAAGAAAAGGTTCGCGGTGTTGGTTTTGATTGGGAAAAACCCGAACAGGTTTGGGAGAAAGTACAAGAAGAGCTGAAGGAATTTCATGACGAGGTGAATAAAACCGACAACAAGGAAAAAATGGAAGCCGAATTTGGTGATGTCCTTTTTGCCTTAATTAATTATGCTCGTTTTTTGGAAATAAATCCGGAAGATGCATTGGAACGTACCAATAAAAAGTTTAAACGTCGCTTTCAATACCTCGAAAAGGAAACCAAATCGCAGGGGAAATCTCTTCACGAAATGAGTTTAGCCGAAATGGATGTGTATTGGGATGCGGCAAAAAAGCTAGAATAAAATCACAGAAAAAGACTTTGTTCAATTTACTGCTAATAAATTGTGTCGGTTAATACAAAGCGCCATACAGCAAACCGCTTGCCGTGGCCATAACAATGACCAAGACTACATAAACAACGGTTTTTTGCGTGCCAATTATATTTTGAATCACCAACATATTTGGTAGCGACAAGGCAGGACCGGCAAGCAGTAAAGCTAAGGCAGGACCTTGTCCCATGCCGTTTTTAAGCAATCCTTGTAGAATTGGAATTTCTGTAAGTGTTGCAAAATACATAAAAGCTCCAAATACCGAAGCAAAGAAATTCGAAAATAGCGAATTGCCTCCTACCAAAGAAAAAACCCATTCGCTTGGCAGAATGCCTTCGCCATTGGTGGTTCCTAGCAAAAATCCGGCAGTTAGAACGCCGACGGCCAATAACGGCAGTATTTGTTTTGTAAAACCCCAAGTTTCATTGACCCATTCTTGTGGTTCGCCTGGAGTTATCAGTGTCAAAACCGTTAGGCCAATTACCGATAAAACAAAAGGTATCGTTGGTTGAGATGGAAAAATAATGGCTGAGATCAGGATCGGAATTACGGCAAGAGCAACATAGGCCGCTTTTATTTTCAAAATTTTGATCAAAGAAAAAATAAAGAGTATTCCAAACATGGAAGTTATCAGCCATTTATTCGACCAAATCCAAAATAATAGGCCGGCATCTGTATTGGGTTTTCCCCAATTAATAAACACCAAAATAAATACCAAAACAAAAAAATGAAAACTGCTTTGCCACAAAGGACGTTCTCCTTTTACTTCCGGAAAATTCATCTTGTCGGCGCGTGCATTTTCTTCTTTGCGATAAAGAAATGACATGATTAACCCAATGATAATACTGAAAACAACAGCTCCAATAATGCGGGCTAACCCAAGTTCAAATCCCAATATCCGCGCAGTGAGTATAATAGCAAGAATGTTTATAGCCGGGCCGGAATATAAAAATGTGATAGCCGGTCCCAATCCGGCACCACGTTTGTGAATACTCGAAAAAAGCGGAAGAATTGTGCAACTGCATACGGCCAAAATGGTTCCCGACAAGGACGCAATTAAATAGGATTTCCATTTCGTGGCATGTGCACCAAAATATTTGATTACTGTCCCCTGACTAATAAAGACAGCGATCACTCCGGCGATAAAAAACGCTGGAATCAGGCAGAATAGCACATGTTCTTGTGCATACCATTTGGTCAACGCAAAGGCTTCTAAAATTGCACCGTCAAAACGCTTATTGCCAATAGGCATATAGTAGGCGAAGAGGAAAAATCCGAGTAGCCAAATAAAAATTTTAGATTCTTTTTTCCATTCCATTTTTTAAAGATGAGTTTAGCTAATTAGTTCTCTATTGGAGATTTAAATAAAATATACTGGAATAATAGATTCCGACCAGAATAAATAGGACGGCTACCGTTCTTCTGAAAATGATTTCAAAAGTCTTTAATTTATTGAAAAACTCGCCCACGCGTCCCAATGCAAAAGCGATAAAATAGGCAAAAATAACCACTGGAATTCCTGTTCCCAAAGCGAAGATGAATGGTAAATACAAGCCCGACGCGCTCGCTATGGTCATGGGGATGAGCATCCCAAAATATAAAACTCCGCTGTAAGGACAGAATGCAAGCGCAAACACGATTCCGAGAATTAAAACGTCCGAATAACTGCGAGTGCTTTTCTGTTCTATTTTTTCGCTCAGTTTTCCGATTCCCGGAAAATGAATTCGGATCATATCCAACATCAATATCCCAATTAGAATCAGCAAGGGCCCTAAAAGTTTTTCGCCCCATTTTTGAACGAAACCTGCAATTTGAAATTGGCTTGCGCCAAAATAAAATAGCAAGCCTAAGCCGGAGTATGTGATGGCTCGCCCAGCGGTATAAACCAATCCGCCGATAAACACGCTTCGCCTATCGGTTAGGTCCTTTCCAATAAAAGCCATCGCTGTAATATTTGTGGATAACGGACAAGGACTCACCGCTGTCATCAGCCCCAGAATAAAAGCCGTTAAAAAGGGCATTTGGGCTGTTTCGAGCCAGTTCTGAAGAATTTCCACTGGCTATAAGTTTCTGTTGATTAGCTGTATAAGCTTGTTTTTTAAATTATCAGGATTGCTAAGGGCATATTGAAATGCGAAAACTGTAATATTTACAATTTCGTGGCCATTATAAACATACAAACCCGAGCCGCTTACCTGAAATTTTTTCACCAATTCTTCATTTCCGGGTTCATCGATGTTGATTTCGACAAACTTAACATTCGAATTGTCCCCATATTTGTTTTTCACCAATTCTTTTGAAACTACACCCACGGCTTTGCAGGTTTCGCAGCGGCGAGTGCCATGAAAGTAATACACCTCAATGGACTTCATCTCCGATTTAACATCTGCCTTTGTTTTATCACCAGCATTACAAATAAAAGATAAAGTGCTGAATGCAAATAGACATAGCAAGATTACAGTTGAACTATTTTTCATGATTTCGAAATTTATTGGCTTAATAGACTTTTTAATTCGCTTGATGAGGGAATCCGACCTTTTACAATTAGCTTTCCATCAACAACCAGTGCTGGAGTAGAAAGAACCCCATAAGACATAATTTCGATAAAGTCATCCACTTTTGAGATGTTGGCTTGAATGCCCGCTTCCTTCACCACATCGCGAGTGAGTTTTTCGAGCATTTTGCATTTTTGACATCCGGTTCCTAAAATCTTTATTTCCATAATCTGATTATTGATTGATAAGCATTGTTCGTTGTTCGTAATAATACGAACAAAAATAATAAAAAAATCAGATTTGCATAAATTCTTTGAAAAGTTTTTGAGCCAATTCCCAGTTTTCTCTATGAAGGCAATATTTTATTTTAGGAGCTTCAATTTCGCCTTGAATTAAGCCGGCGCTTTTCAATTCTTTAAGATGTTGAGATAGCGTGGATTTGGCTATGGGTAGAATTTCGGACAAGTCGCCACTGTAGCAGCACGATTGTTTTGAAAGCAATTCAATAATAAATAGTCGAACGGGATGCCCCAAAGCCTTTCCAAATCGGGCTGCCAATTTTTGATTTTCGGTTAAAGTGTTTTTGGGAGTCGACATCAGTATAAAGTTTGTTCATCGCAATATTACGAATAAACAATCGGATTGTCAATAATTGGTTTTAAACGTCGAGAGCAGAAACCGATCCTAATATTAATAATACAAGTAACGCTTAATTTTTAGCGTAGCTGTTTTTTGAAAAGGATCTGGATGAACGATTAGCAGTTGAATCCTTGAGAATTTATTCACTCTTGCATTTACATATTGCTGCAGTTCATCGGCCAATTCGTCGATGGTTTTATCAACCAAGGAAGTGATTTCCTCAAATTTTTCGTCCATTTTATTGGCCACATCAGTTTTCATTGCTTTGATGTTTAGCTCAAGTTCTTCTCTATTAAAATGTACCAATGCCACCAGTTGTCCTTTCTTTTTAATCACAATGGATTCTACAACATGACGGAAATTATTGATCAAGGTCTCTATTTCTTCGGGATAGATATTTTCGCCATTGGCTCCAACAATCAGATTCTTCAATCGGCCTTTGTGGCTCAACCAGCCTTGTTTATCAAAAACACCCAAGTCGCCGGTTTTGAACCAACCATCTTCCGTTAAAACTTCTCTTGTCTTTTCTTCGTTCTTATAATAGCCCAACATTACATTTGGTCCTTTTGCCCAAATTTCTCCTTCATTTGTGTTTGGGTCGGGATTGTTTATTTTCAATTCGCAATGTACCACTTTCGGACCGATGGCTTGAAATTTTGTTTCAGATGGATTTGATCCAGCCAATAAGGGAGCTGTTTCTGTCAGTCCGTAACCGATTGCATAGGGAAATTTTGCTTCGCGTAGAAATTGTTCCACTACGGCGTCGAGTTTGGCTCCGCCAATGCCAAAGAATTTCAAATGACCGCCAAAAGTTTTGTACAATTTTTTTCCGGCAAGACGATTGATTAGTTTTCGTGTAGGTGCAAATTTGTACATCAGGCGCGTAATCATTTTTTTCTGAATCTCCGGAAGTATGCTTGTTTTGTAAACTTTTTCAATGATTAAAGGAACGGTGAGCATGAGCTCTGGTTTTATCTTTTGCATTGCAGGTATCAAAACACTGGCTGTTGGTGGCTTTTTAAGATAACTTACACTTGCGCCTTTTAGAATAGGCAAAAGCAATCCGATGGTGTTTTCGTACGTATGCGACAAAGGCAAGACGGAAAGAAACTTATCGGTTTCTTTAATTTCTTGAATATGTCCGGATTGATAAGCATTAAACAAAACATTTTTTTGCGAAAGCATTACTCCCTTCGAGTTGTCGGTAGTTCCTGAAGTGTAAAGCAAAATGGCTAATTCGTTTTCTTTTGGTGTGTAGCGCCCTTTCAATTGGGCATTTTCATCAAAGCGAATTTGCTGCTTTTTGCCTTCAATCACTTCAAAATCATCCATGCGCACAATTGTTTCGATGAAATCCTTTTTTAATTCCATTAACTTGTATTCCAAACTATTGGAAATAAAAATTCCCTTTGCCTGAGAGTGTTGCAATACATTTTGGAGTTCGTGGGGTGCAAAATCAGGAAGAACCGGAATGCTCACAATGCCCATGCATTGCATCGCAAAATAGGAAATCGCCCAATTTGGCATATTCTGACTAAATAGAATCACTTTGTCGCCCTGCTTAAGTCCAAGTGCTTCCAAAAAATTCATTACTCCCTCAATTTTTACACCCATTTGGGCATAAGTTAAAGGCGTTTCGTCAACAAAGCTCAAAGCATTGTTTTGGGCATATCTTGAAACAACATCTGGAATCATTTCGGAGAAACTGTAAGTAGGCATGGTTTGCATAAGGCTGAATTTAGCTACAAAGATAGACTAATACTGAATTGAGTAGAGTTTTTTAACGTTTCTTAATGGAATCGGCTCGCGCTGAAGCGTGTTGTGCCAAACTTAATTTTTTCAACACGAATTCGGGGGGCAGCAATGTGTTTAATGAGGTTTCTTTCTATTTAGTGATAGGTTTTTTTGGTGATTAATAAAATTGTATGTTCGCTCAACTGTTTTATGGAAAAAATGTGAATCTTGTTTTTTTTGCTATAAAGAAATTGTTGATATGTCTGAATCTTTTTGCTATTTTTATGTTTTGAAATCTTCTTGTATTTTTCAAAAAAATCTACATTCAAAAATGGAGTTGGCGACAAAGTATAAGCCGTTGGAGATTGTATTCTTTAGCGTGAAATGAATAAACTAAAATTATAGAAAATGAAACGAGCCATGAAAATGCCTTCTCTCACAGGAGTATGATTATTGGCGAGTTCCATGTGGCAATTAAAAAACAAATTATAAACACATGAAAAGAAAAGAATTACTTAGAAAAATTAGTTTAATGTTCTTCCTTGCTCTTGTAGCAACGACATTTACCTTCAGTTTTGTAGCCTGCAACCAGAATCCTGCCGACAAACAAAACGAAACAAGCATTCAAACTGCCACTTTAGACTCCATTAGCGAGCAAGAAGTATTGGCTGCGCAAGCTGCTTGGGGCGAAGGAATTGTTAAGATTGGGAAAGTTTATTTGGAAAATGGCGATTTTAAGACTGCTGCTCTCAATCATATCAATGAATTCTATGGATATGATCAGGGAACAGTTTTGTTTAAACCCACTCTAACATCTCAAAAACAATTTCGTACCGATTTGCAGGGAGCACTTTCTTATTTTGTTTCGGGCGACGAAAATTACCCTGAAGATCATGGATTTGCCATCAAACCATGGAGCAATGTAAGATGGGAAAGTGTAGGTGTTAAAATCATTGGAAACATGGCCATCGCCATGGGAAATTATTATTTCACACCTGCAAAAGGTGGCGACGAGGTAAAGGTGGAGTATTCTTTTGCCTATTCAAAAGACGCTAACGGAAAACTAAAAATTCTGTTGCACGATTCACATTTGCCTTACAAACCTGAAGAAAAACATTGATTGTTTAGACATTGCGAATAGAAAATAGCCAAATTTTTTGGTAAGTTTAAAAATAAATAGCTGAATGCTGCATTCAGCTATTTGCTTTATCGGCTGTTAATGTCGATTGCTTGCATTAAAGAGTTTTGCTTTTTCTTCGGCTGAAAGGCTTTCGTAGCCTGATTTCTTTATCTTATCAAGAATGACATCAATACGGGCTTGCTCTTCGGCTTTTTTGCGCAAATAATCTTCGTCTTTTTGTGGTTTCGGATTGGTGTAAACGTTTTTGAATTTGGTTTTTGGTTTTTTGAATTGGTTCAAAAAGGAGCCAAAACTAAATTTGCCGAACAAGGCATCCAAATGTTTTCCTTTATTCGGTTGGCGAATCATAAAAAAACCATAAAGTGCACCGCCTATATGAGCGATATGTCCGCCGGCATTTCCATTTCTTATGTTTAAAACATCCAAAACGATGATAGCCAGAGCAATGTATTTCAGTGGAACGCGTCCAAAAAGGATCAATTGAAGCGGAAGGTTTGGAACACGTGTGGCGCTGGCCACAAAAATAGCCAAAACCGAAGCCGAAGATCCAAGAGCAATGGCATTTGCCACATGATTGCTAAAAGCAGGAAATAAATTAAAAGAAAGGATAAACAGAAATGCGCCTGCCAGTCCGCCAAAAATATACGTGCTCAACAGTTTTTTTTCGCTCAAATAATTTGTAAAGATTTGGCCGCCAATGTAAAGCACCATCATATTAAAGAGCAAATGCAATATCCCTTCTTGTACAAACATATACGTTAGCAATGTCCACGGTTTGAAAGCCAAAGCACTTAGATCGGCTGGCAATGATAACCAATATGTTATGCGCGAAACGCCGTTTGCCAATACAAACTCTTGATCGATCGAAAATAAAAACAGCGTCAGATTTATGCTATTGAGGAGCACAAAAACCAAGATATTGATTAAAATCAGCTTTGAAAGTACCGACTTCTGGTTAAAAAACCTTTTGATGGAAGTCCAATAATCTCTTGGCTGCATTTGATATGGATTATGTTGTGAATACATTAGTAAAGTTTTCCTTTTTTACGCCAATAGGTGATAAGCAAAAAACCAAATATCATCCCGCCCAAATGAGCAAAGTGGGCTACATTGTCGTTTGGATTGTTTGATATTCCGGAATACAGCTCAAAAGCTCCGTAAAGAATCACAAACCATTTGGCCTTGATTGGGATTGCAAAATACAGATAGATGAGCGAATTGGGAAACATCATTCCAAAGGCAAGCAAAATACCAAACACAGCACCGCTTGCTCCCACAACAGTGTTTGCATTTAAAAAATCGATCCGATATTGCTCCATAAACGAAATACTCAGTTGAAGTGCTTGCTCTGGATCTGCACTCAGCAGTCGATTGTATTCGGTCACAAAGGCGTTGTAATGATTCTGAATGTCGTAACTTCCAATTTGAAAATGCGCTGAATTGTTAAATTGAAGAAAACCGGCAAGGCTTGGATCGTTCAAAAACTGATCGATGGCCTGAATGGAAGGAGCCAATTGAAAATGAATCCAAACCGTGTAAATGACTGCGGCACCCATTCCCGTAACAATATAATAAATTAGAAATTTCTTGCTTCCCCACACATTTTCTAAGGTGTTGCCAAACATCCACAGCGCAAACATATTAAACAAAATATGCGAAAAATTTTGCGTGCTATGCATAAACATATAGGTGATGTACTGAAAAGGTCGAAAATCTGCCGATCCAATATAGTGCAATCCAAGCAAATTGTTCAAGTCGTAATGAAATGCTTTTCCGAAGCCTATTGCGGCCAAAAACAGAAGTCCGTTGATAATCAATAGGTTTTTTACAACCGGGGGCAGTATCCCAAATCGATTGGGTCTAAATTGTTGAATCATTCATTTTAATTTTAAGTCTTTTCTCGCAAAATGTTTGCCAAAAAAGAGAATTAATCGTTTCGAAATTTATCGTCGAGCTCCGCCGAATCAAGAATCCTAAGAATGGCTTGTCCGCCGGGCGATTTGTCGGGAACCTGACAAGCAAAAAGTTCGTCAATAAGCTGTGTCATTTCTTCTGTCTTCAGTCGTTGCCCTGCCTTTATGGCCAATTGGCGTGCCATGCTTTTCGCAAAATGTACTTTTCTGTCCTGATCAAATTCTTTACTCGATTTATAGTTTTCCAGAATTTGCTCCAATATCGGATGTATTTGACTTTCTGTGATTTCGGGGGGCGTTCCGTTTGCTACAAAATTTTGCAGAGAAAACTGTTCCAGTTCAAATCCGATTTCTTTTAAATCTGGGAGTAGCTGCTTGATGATTTCGCTGTCGGAAAGATTGAAATGGAGTTGGATTGGAAACAGCAATTGTTGAGAAGCTTTTTTGCCGATTTGATATTGAGTTAAATATTTCTCAAAGAGGATGCGCTCGTGAGCATATTGCTGATTGATAATCATCAAGCCCGATTTTACAGGACTTACAATGTATTTTAAACCGCTCTGCATTACATTTCTAATGGATATGTCCACTTCGGATTTTGTATCGCTAGTAAAATTAGAGCTTTGAATTGCTTGGTCTGGATATTCGCTAAAAGAGGGATAAAGTTTTTCCCAATGAGGCAGATTTGCTTCTCTTTGTAGGCTTGATTTTTCAACTTGTTTGCTCTCAAATGGATTGTAATCGGGATTGATAGTGATTTGCGGCGGGCGAATGGGGCGGTTGGCCGGAAAATCAAATTCAAACCCGGGCTCCGTATCAAAATCGAGAAGCGGTGTAAGGTTGTGTTCGGCCAAGGCTTTTTTTATGGAAGATCCTAAAACAGCGTAAATCAATCGTTTGTCCTGAAAATTCACTTCCACTTTGGTAGGATGAATATTTACATCTATCGTTTTTGGATCCACGTCGATGTAAATAAAATAACTCGGCAGTGCATTTTCCGGTATCAGTTCCTGAAAAGTATTCATCACCGAATGATGAAAATAATTTTGTTTAATAAACCGGTTGTTGGCAAAGAAGAATTGTTCTCCGCGCGTTTTTTTTGCAAATTCGGGCTTGCCAATAAATCCATATACATTTACATGTTCCGACTTTTGTTTCAAGGGCACCATTCGTTCGTTGTAGTGAGAGCCAAAAAGTCCTACAATTCTCTGTTTAAGATTGGAAGATTTCAGTTGAAAAAGAATCTGTCCGTTGTTGTAAAAGGTATAAGCTACATCAGGACTTACCAATGCGACACGTTGAAATTCGTCGATGATATGACGAAGTTCGGCTATATTCGATTTCAAAAAATTGCGTCGTGCGGGCACGTTGTAAAAAAGATTCTTCACCGCAATGGACGTTCCTGTTTGGAATTGACAACTGTGTTGAGAAATCAAGGTGGAGCCTTCCATCGAAATTGAGCTTCCCAATTCGTTGTGCGATTGCCGTGTTTTCATTTCTACATGAGCAATTGCAGCGATAGAAGCCAGTGCTTCGCCTCGAAACCCCATAGTGGTGAGTGAAAATAAATCGTCGGCAGTTTTTATTTTTGAGGTGGCGTGTTTTTCAAAACATAAACGAGCGTCGGTTTCCGACATCCCTTTTCCGTTATCAATCACCTGAACCAACGTCTTGCCTGCTTCTTTAATTATCAGGCTTATATCTGTGGCTCCGGCATCCAAAGCGTTTTCCAAAAGTTCTTTCACTACCGAAGCCGGTCGTTGAATCACTTCGCCTGCAGCAATTTGATTGGCTACCGAATCGGGCAAAAGGTGGATAATATCGGCCATTATTTAAGAATGATGTAGAGTAAAATTGCGAGAATAATGGCATAAACATAGAGTGCATATTTTCGGGATTTGCTTTGATACCGGTCTTCATGGCCCCATTTTTTTCTCATTTCTTCCCGAATATCGATTCGCCCCGGATTATTTATCCTGTCTTCAATTTCTTGTTTTCGTTTTTCTTCAGCCTCTTTTTTGGCATCGTAATAGCGGGTCTTAAAATCAATTTGTTTGGGCGGTCTAACTTTATTAAATATAAGCTTCATAAGGCAGCAATTTAAGAATCCTTTTTACTTCTTTTTCTGGCATCAATACGGCAGCAAATTTAAGGATAATTTTTGAGCGATATTATTCTGTCGTTGATATTTGGCAAGCCCGATAATTTCCTGCTTTTTACTATTTTTGCTAAAATTAATGTAGTAGAATGAATCGTGTTTTTCCGTCTTTAATCTTGCTTTTTGTACTTTCGTTTTCCGGTCTGCAAGCTCAATTTGTTTATCCACTCGATTATTTTCGTTCGCCTGTTGATTCGCGTATCTTGCTCTCCGGGACTTTTGGTGAGCTTCGTTCGAATCATTTTCATACCGGAATTGATATAAAAACGGGCGGTGTTGAAGGCGCAAAAATCTACGCTCCGGCCGATGCGTATGTGAGTCGGATAAAAATTTCGGCCTTTGGTTATGGAAAGTCAATCTATTTGACGCACCCAAATGGCTATGTGAGTGTATATGGACATTTGAGCTGTCTTGAGGAAAAATCGGCTGCTTATGCCAAAGAACAGCAATACAAACAGAAATCCTATGAAATTGATTTGTATCTGAAAGAAGATCAGATTATATATAAAAAAGGCGATTTAATTGCGTATTCTGGAAATTCGGGAAGTTCGGGAGGTCCTCATTTGCATTTCGAAATCCGGGACGAGAAAACGCAAGAACCAATTAATCCGCTTCTGTTTGGGATGAAAATAAACGATTATGTGAGGCCATCCATTCATTCTGTACGTGTTTATCCTATTGGTAAAAAGCCTTTTAATTTGGATTTGACCGGTTGGGGAGAAAAGCACAAACTCAAAGTACGAGACACTATTCCCGTCCCAAAATCATTTTATTTGGGAATAAGCACAATTGATAAGGCCAATGATTCGGAAAGCGAAAATGGCGTTTTCGAAGTAGAATTGTTTTTTGATTCAAAAAAAATATATGGAAATCGTCAGGAACGGCTGGATTTTGCCACCGGGCGTTATATCAATACCTTTATCGACTACAGCTATTTTGTGAAAAACAACAGGCGTTATCAAAGGTCTTATATTGGGCAAAACAACGCACTTAAAATTTATAAAGGCATTCAGAACAATGGAATCCTGGAATTGACCGACACAAAAATTCATGAGCTTCAATACCGAGTAACTGATGTCAATGGAAATGTTGCACAAATCAAATTTCATGTGTATTACGATCCGGCTAAAGTTTTTGAATCGTTGCCAATGGATATAAAGAAAAGGACAGTTTTTTATTCCGATCGGCAAAATAAATTTGAAACTGATCATGTAAAAATTGTCGTTCCTGAGAATGCGCTTTACGACAGTTTATATTTTCACTTCGATAGCCTTGCCGTCACAAAAATGACCTATTCACCCATCTATAAATTTCACAGCAAGGATGTTCCTTTACAAAAATTTGTTCAGCTAAATATCAAAGCAGCTATTTTGCCGGAGAAATTGAAAGACAAAATATTGATAGCCAAGGTAGAAAACAAATCGTACACTGCTTATTCTACTACATGGAATGGAGAATGGGCAAGTATTCTAACGCGCGATTTTGGTGATTATACACTTATTGCCGACACAATAAAACCCCAAATCACTTTCTTAAATGCCGAAAAATTGACCACTTTAGCAAAAAGACAAACAGTTCGTTTCAAGGTTATCGATTTATTGAGCGGTATTAAAAGTTACAATGCCTATCTGAATGAAAAATGGGTGCTTTTTGAATACGATGCAAAAAACGACTTAATCTTTCATCAGATAGAAAATGATTTGTTGCCAAATAATAAGCTTCGAATAGAAATTATAGACAACGTTGGTAATAAAAGCGTTTGGGAACATAGTTTTCCTCGAGCCCTATAACAACAGCACGTATTAAAAATATTTTAAAATTTTTAACTAATTTCTTGCATCAACTCGATTTATGATTACCTTTGCACAAGAAATGTTATCGTCCTGATAATGTTTCTTTGGTTAATTATGGTTTGTGTTTGAGGTGCGAAGTGGTTTTCGCACCTTTTTTCTTTTTGATTGGTTTAAAAACATTTCTAAAATGGATAATTGTTGTCCGATAAAAAAATGTGCTTTCAAAAAATGAAAAAAATAAACTGTTTCAAATCATATCAAATTTAGAGTTTAGTTTGTATTATTGTAATAAATACCTAATTCCCAATCTAAAATCTTGGGAAAGTGAATTTGTAGATTGTATAAGAAGCTCCATGACAGAAGTTTTTGCAGATGATGGGAATCCTATTCCAGAGATTATTTTCATTGCAAATACTCCAACGTCTTTATTGGCAATTGAAGCAGTTGCGCATGGTTTGCCACATTTGGATAATTAAAATTGAAGATATGAAAAACGAAATTTTTATGGCTACAGTTTTTTCACTGGCGGTAGTAATGTCTAAATTTGGGATTGATTACGCTTCAATCTTTATACACATTTTAATTTTCCCCATTCTGCTAGTTTTAGCAATTAATTTGAAGCAGCATGTCTATTGGAATCAAAATCGCCTGCTTTCAATCGCTTCATTCTATTATAAAATGATTAGTTATGTGGCTGTTCTATTCATTGCATTTGGATATGCAGGCAAAAATATTTTTTCCTTCATAGCAGTTGTATCGGTTATTATCTATTTAATAATCATGCTCCTAAAGAATAATAATTTGGAAAGTTTAAATGCCTATTTATATTTACAGATTGTAGGGCTTTTTTATTTGAGTTTTATGAACTAATAAAGTACTCCCATTTTGGCAAGTCACCGGATTATGATTCTAAGAATGGGGAGTACTTTCCTTATTTTGTAATATTTAACAATGAAGATCCAGAGCATG
>DMBV01000077.1:0-8489 GCA_003445975.1 Bacteroidales bacterium | reverse complement strand
AAGCTCCAGATTTAAAATGAATTTATTAATTTAAAAATTTAGAACCATGAAAAAATTATTTGTTACATTTACTCTTATATTCGGTCTAACCTTATTAAATTCAGTTAATAATCCAGTTTCTGCAGATGAAACGGATGGCTGTTTTTATATGACTACATCATGTGGCTTTGAAGGCTGGGTATGCCTTGGTGATGATGCGACAATAGAGCAAATGATCGATGAAGCCGTATTACTCGAAAACGATTTCTGTGGTTAGGCATTTTCATTTAATATCAATTATATATTACCTGGGTAAATTTTTCTTTGCCCAGGTAATTAACCTTAAAAATTTTAATCATGTTAATTTATCGACTTCTTTTATCTCTGATATTTGTTTTTCCATCCGTTTCAATAGCGCAAACCGCCAAATCAAATATAGGACCAATTGATAAGCTTCAATATATATGTACATATCAATTGGATTATATTCGTGATTCAACAGATCAACAGAAAGTACGTATGGAAGAAATGCTTTTGTTTATTGGTGAAACAGTTTCCAAATTTCAAAGCAGAAATTCTTTTATTGTTGATACACTTGTGAAAAATAGAAAAACAGAGGATGTATCAATTTTGTTAGCAAAAACAAAGGGCTTAAGTTCTGGTTTTAGATTCCAAATCTATAAAAATTACCCAGAAGGGAATATTACGTCAATAGATAAGATTGAACACGATTTTTATCTTATGCAAGAACCTATGACATTGTTTAAATGGAAAATATTAGAAGATACCGCAACCTATTTAGGCTATCATTGTCAGAAAGCATTTACCTACTATGCCGGTCGCAAATATGAAGCTTGGTTTACAAGTGAAATACCCATAAGCGAAGGCCCCTATAAATTTAATGGTTTGCCAGGTCTAATTGTAAAAATAAAGGATACTCGAAATCATTATAGTTTTGAGCTTATAAGTTTTGTTAAAAGCAAGGAACAAAGCCAAATTGTATTTCCTGAGATGAACTATATTAAAACAAACGGGAAAGCATTTATGAAGGCTCGTGTTGATTATGTAGAGAATTCGGTTGAGCGTATGGCTCAAAGAGGAATACGAATGAATATGGATTCAGAAACTCAAAAAGAAACAGTTAAATCGAGTAGGAATAATTATATAGAAATATATAACTAAATCGAAAGTGGTTTCTATGCTTAACTCGAAACTATAGATGAAAATATTCTCTGGGTATAAATATTTACCCAGAGAATTAACTTAAAAATACAAAGATGATAAATTCTAGAATTATTTTAATCTTCCTTTTTCTGACAGACTCTATAGCATATGCGCAAAAAAACCAATCAGAATTAACGCCAATTGATAAAGTGGTCTATGTATGCACTTACCAATTGGATTATCTGAGGGATTCTAAGGATCAGGAAAGTAGGAGATCTGAAAAAATGGTTTTATTTATAGGTAAATCTGTTTCTAAATTCCAAAGCTTAAACGCTTATATTAAGGATACTATAAATTGGAATAGAAAGACAGATGATATGGCATTAATGCTTGCCAAAATAAAAGGCAAAAGCTCACGTTTTGCATTCAATATTTATAAAAACTATCCTGAGGGTGAAATTTCCACCACAGACAGGATATACTCGGATAATTTTATTTATAATGAGCCATTGCAATTGTTGGATTGGGAAATGACGGATGATACAACTACCTATTTGGGCTATCATTGTCAGAAAGCAACTACTTACTATGCAGGTCGGAATTATGAAGCTTGGTTTACTTCTGAAATACCAATCAGTGAAGGCCCCTATAAATTTAATGGCTTGCCTGGTCTAATTGTAAAAATTAAGGATACGCGAAATCATTATAGTTTTGAACTTATTAGCTTTGTCAAAAGTAATGAGCAATATTCATTATTTTTCGGGAAAGGAATTATATAGAAACCAATGGGAAGGCTTTTGGAAAGGCTCATAGAGATTATGTTGAGAATTCGGTTGAACGAATGGCTCAAAAAGGAGTTCGTATGAATATGGATTCGGAAACTCAAAAAGAAACAATTAAATCGAGTAGGAATAATTATATAGAATATTTAACTAAACCGAATGCAACGTAGAGCGAAAGTCATTTTATGCGATTTTTGGAAATTCAAGATATTATCCGTTCTGGTATTCATGCTTCTAAATGCAGTTGCGTTTTCTCAAAATAAAATTTCGGGGAATGTGATTGACAACACGGGCGCTCCGCTTGAGGGGATTTACATCTTGGTTAGTCCGGTGAATGGTATCCATATCTTGGCATTTGCCATTTCAGATGAGAAAGGTGCTTTTTCTTTGAGCCATCACTCAACCTTAGATAGTTTGAAGATAAAAACAAAATCGCTCAATTTTGCAGAGCAACTGTTTTTAATAAGCAATAAAAGCCAAAACATTCACTTTGTTCTGGAACCCAAAATCATGGAACTTAAAGAGGTGAAGGTGCTGGCTACACCCATTTCGCGCTATGGCGATACACTTGATTATACCGTGAATGCCTTTGCCGATGAAAAAGACCGCGTTCTTGCTGATGTGTTAAAAAAAATGCCGGGGATTGATGTTGGCTCCGATGGGAAAATATATTATCAAGGCGAAGCTATCCAAAAATATTATATCGATGGGCTGGATTTGCTTGAGGGAAAATACAGTATTGCCAACGATAATTTGCCTTATGAAGCCGTTTCTTCTGTGCAAGTTTTGGAAAATCACCAACCCATGCGCATTCTTCAAGATATCGTTCCTACTGATAAGGCTTCGCTGAATATCAAGCTCAAAAAAAATGTTACCACCACCGGAACGGCAATGGCAGGCAGTGGTTTTTTGCCATTGCTTTGGAATGTTAATATTACACCTATGTTGTTTGCCAAAAAACTTCAACTAATTGTATCTTATCAGACCAATAATATGGGTGATGATGTTTCAAGAAGTTTAAAAACGCTGACCCTTGAGGATTTATCAGACTATATGGAAAATCAAATAGACGCTAAAGATGAATTACTGAATATTAAAACCATTCAATCACCAAGCTTCTCAAAAAACAGATATCTGTTTAACAATGTTCATCTGCTAAATTTCAATTATCTGGTCAAACTAAGTAAGGATTATGAATTGCGCGTAAATGCTTCCTATCTCAACGATTATCAACAAGAAAGCGGCAAGGTAGAAACGACCTATTTTTTGCCAAACGATACCCTGCAACTGAATGAATATATTCATAACAATTTCTTTTTCAATTCGCTACAAACCAATTTTACACTTAAAAAAAACACCAAAAAGATTTATCTGAAAAACAGTTTGCAGATAAAAGCATACTGGGACTCGCAAAACGGACTGATAGAAAGTGGAGATTCAAAGATTGTACAAAACTTAGGCAATCCCTACCAATCAGTAAGCAATAAACTTAGGTTTATCGCTACTATTGAAAAGCAACTCATTGAGTTTTCGTCGGTTGCAAATTACTCAAATGCACTTCAGCAATTACAAGTATTTCCCGGACAGTTTGAAAGCATTTTAAACAATAATGAACCATACGACGAAAATATTCAGCAGGCTAATTTATATGGTTTTTTTACCAATAATTCGTTAGGCATCAGCAAAGGGAAAAACCGCTTGAAAATGATTACGAAACTTGGCTTTCAGTATCAAAATCAGAGGCTGAACACCTTTTTGAATAAAATCAACAATGGCGTGGTTGAAGAATTAGATCTAAACTTTCAAAATCATTTGAATTGGCTGAAAACAAAATATTACGTTCAAACAGAATTTGTTCATCAAACAAAACACCTAAAAACAAGCATTTTACTTCCAATAAGTTTATTAAATTATACAATCTCTGATACGGAGCTTCAAAGAGGTCAAAAACTAAATCCGGTTCTTTTTGAACCGCGCCTATCTTTGCAATACACTATAAATGCTTTTTGGAAATTGGGAGGGAGAGCATCCTATTCAAACAATTTCGGGAGTATCAGGCAAATAAACTACGGTGCTATTTTTCAGAATTTACACTTAATGCAAATCAAAGACACTCCTCTTCCAGAAAGTCAGTCGCAAAATTACGCATTGAAAGTTGATTATAGCAATCCCTTATCTTCGGTTTTTGCTGGTATGAATTATCAGCATACTTTTACAAGAAATAATCTCATTTTTCAAAATCAATTGCAGGCCGATGGCTCAAATTATTTGAGCGCGATTCAGCAAAAAAACCAACAGGTCAGTCATGTTTTATCGGGGCGTATAAGTAAATACATTTCTTCTACAAAAACTACCATTGCTTTGGAATCGAGCTACAACACTACTCTTGGCGAGGAAATAATTAATTCTATTTTTTCGGAGATTGATAGCCGAATATTGTCTTTTCAACCGAAATTAAATATTCGAATACTAGATTGGATGAGCATGGAATACAAAATGCTAAATTCTACTTTCACGAGATCCATCAACCAACAGAAACAACCAAATGTTAATCAACAGAAACATTTGTTGGATTTAAGTATTTACCCACACGAGGGTCACTATTTAGGCGTTTTTGCAGAATATTATGTAACGACCTATTCGGAGAAAAAAACAGAAAATTATTTTCTCGATTTTATTTATCGCTTTAGTTTTAGCAAGAAAAAAATAGATATCGAGGCAAAGTGGTACAATGTGCTTAACCACCAAAATTACAGCAGTTTTTATTTGAGCTCTTTTATGTTGGGGCAGACTACTTACCAGTTAAGGCCTTCCCAATTTATGCTAAGTATAAAATTCGTATTATAGCTGAATTATATATTCGGTGAAAATGTTTAACTAAAAAATAGCATTTTGGTAGTCATTCCCCAATTTTATGCTGTTTATTCTCATTTCACGAAGAATTTTGTTCCTTTTGCACATTAAAACCAAAGGAATTTTATCCAAATTCACTCAAAATCACGCAATTTGGGGCGTAATGGACATTTTTAATGGTAAACACCTCTGTAATTCTTAATATCATTAGCTTTGAAGCAAATCAAAGACTATGAAAAAAAACGGCGATTATTGTTAGAAAAGCAATAAAGCCACAGATTTAGAATGAATTTATTAATTTAAAAATTCAGAAGAATGAAAAACAAGTTTAAAATTATTGTACTATTGACTATTGGGTTTAGTGTTGTCATTTCTTGTATGCAAAAGGATGAAGTTGTCCTCTCTCAAGAGGAGTTGGCAAAATTAGAAATCAAGGAGGCTCGTAAATTTTATGAAGAACAATTTAATCTAACTACTGAAAGTATCAAGACAGAACTAAACACAAACGATCATAAATCTAAGAGACATTTACTGGAAAAATCCTTAAATTGGGGAAAAGCATATACCAAGATTATGGAAAGTGGCTTGATAGGAGTTTATGTTCCGGTTTTGTATGTTGAAGATAATTTCTTCTTAAAAGGAAAATGGGCATGGCATTCTCTGAGTGGGTTAACTTACGTACTTATCTATGAAAAAGAAAAAGGCAAGAAAAGTCTTGAAATTGTAACGACATTTCCTGATACAGACTATCTTTCAGCAAACAAAAGACCCGAATTGTTTTCGGGCATAGTTTATGTCGAAGATTGGAATGGAAAGTTTATTAAATCTATACGCCATCGTGAAGGGAAAATGTTTTTGCTGAAAGAATTAGCATCTTACAAACAAAGTTTAACAGAAATATGTTCGGAAATCATTGATTGGTACACCTGCACAAGCTATGGCTGTAATTACAATTATTCAGAAATTATTTATTTTTCTTGTGATGGCAACTCAGGCGGAGACATGTACTGTTCCTCTTGTTTGAATTATGAACCAAGCGGGGGTAGTGTATCCACAACAACAGACATAAGTGTAGACTGCAATTGCGATATATGTCCGGTATGTGGTGGTTGTTTGGAAACCACCTTCAAAAAAGTGCCGGCTGATGATGGTTCAATAGAAACATCTGGCGGAGCTGATTGTCCGACTTGTAGTTGTGTGCCAATTGTAGACGTCTCTGGATTAGAAAAAAACGCCAAAGCAAAGTGTATTTATGATAAATTAATAAACGGAGGTATTTTAAAAGATTTTATTTCACGTTATTATCCATCTGCGAGCACAACATCACCCTTAGGAGAGTTGAACCTAACATGGACACTTGGAAGTTCAGTTGAGGGAAGTTCATCTGAAATCTTTCCTATTGGTGTTCCTAGAAATGGCATTTATAATTCTGTAGAAATAAGATTAAATGAGTCGATTTTAAATTCAAGCTCTGTAATTTTGGCAGCAACAACTATGTTGCACGAAGCATTGCATGCAAAATTAATTGCAGAAGTTTATGATATTGTTGGTACAACAGATTTTAAAACTTTATATGCTTATTATGCGGGTTGGGGCTTAGGTAATATTGATGCGAACCAAGAAATGGAAATGCTGGATTCATATACAAGTCAAATGGCAAAAGCTTTGCAAAAGTACGATCAGTCTCAGGGGGTAAATAACACTGTAGATTTTTATAAAGCAGCTTTGTATTATAGCTTTTGCATTCAATTAGAACTAGAGGTAACTACTGGTGATGAAGAATTCACAATACTTTATAATGCATCCAAAATTTGTAATTAGATGAGACGACTTGTGTGTTTTTTTATCCTATTTATTTTGTTAGAGCAATGTACAGCTCCTTTGAAAAAACAAAAAACATACTATATTTTTGACGACGGAACTGTTTTTACTAAATATACAAATCAAACCGACAGTATAGATTTAATAATGTTTTCTACGCATAAATCACACAATCAGTATGTTGATACTTTTTTAGTTGGGAAGGTCCATAAATATTACCGGCTTAAACATTATAAGAAATATGGAAATTATCACGATTCTGTTTTTGTTAAACCTAAATCGTTTCTTAACGATATCCGATATTTTGATTCGGAGTGGTTAGTAAAAGAAGAGAACCTCGATTCTTTCTGGTTACCTGCTAGTTGTTGGCGTTGTGGTGGTTTGTATGATACTTTACAGATTTATATCGTTCAACCCCTTGATAAAACGGATTCATTAATTTTTAATCAAGTACACAGGTGGTATGATAGAAGTAAATAAATATTTTGTTGCAAGAATTGCTTTTAGTCAAATTTGATTTTTGGACGTTTTTATTAAAAGAGTTCAAAAAATTATGTGTAATGGAAACGTATCCATACGTTTTTTTGACGACCGCGAAGTGCGAGCCGTTTGGGACGAACAATACGCCAAGTGGTGGTTTAGTGTGTTGGATATCGTAGCTTTGCTTACCGACCAAGACGACTACACCAAAACTCGCAACTATTGGAAATATCTTAAAGCCAAATTGAAAAAAGAAAATAGCCAAGTGGTTAGTGCTATTACCCAGTTGAAATTTCTTGCACCGGACGGTAAAAAGCGCTTAGCCGATATGCTCGATTACACTGGTATTATTGCCTTAGGCAAAGAATTCCCGGGCAAAATGGCGTTTTGTTGATGGAGATTTACGATACCTTTTATTTGACTTTTACGTAAATGCTGGTGGTAATGCGGTAAAAATATTACAGAAAACTTTAAACAATTTTGAAAGCAATTTGATTGTTGATGGCATAATGGGAGCTAATACATTATCCGAAATTAATAGTCATGAAAATCGAATAGAATTGTATAATACTTATAAAATAAACAGACAAAATTATTATAATAATTTAGCTGATAATAGTGTTAATAAGTATTTAGAAGGTCATCCTAGCGCAACTGAAACAGAATTGTTAACAAAAACACTGAAAAAGTATATTAATGGTTGGACGAACAGAGTTAATGAATTTATAAACAAGACAATTGATAATTATTTAAATGTTAATTGCAATTAAAAATTTAAACAATGAAAAAAATGCTTTTATTATTCATATTATTGGTTCCAGTATTAACTTATAGTCAAGATATAACTGGAAATTGGTATTGGAAATCAGAAACCGGGTCTAACTCACTAGAGCTTGAGTTTTTTTTAGAAAATGGAGAGCTGAAAGGTCGACATTGTGGATCCTTTTACGATGGACTCAAAATAGATTGTGTAGACGGCCCGTCTTCCTGCTCAATTATTCTTGCTCAAGTAAAAATAGGATTATATGAAGGAACTATTCAAAGTGGATTTAGTTTATCAAGTGGAAGAATTCAATTAACGTATAACCCTGTTAGTAACAATATCCTTTTTAAGGTGTTACAAGTGCCTGCTGGAGAATATTATTTTCCGAAAGAATGTATTTTAATTAGAAATTAGATAATCTTATATTTGCGCTGGTAGCATCTCATAAAGTGTGTAAGTAGAAAAGTTTTTAACACACATATTATAAGAAAGAAGATTTATTAAACAGTGATTTTCTGAAACAGTTCAAAACTGCTGAATAATTAAGCTCGTTTCTTCAAGAGATGCAGAAAAGAGGTGTTGACCAATTACTGGAAGGCGAAACGGAAGCTCATTTGGGTAAGCATTAGAGTTCAACAACCGTAATT
>DMBV01000096.1 GCA_003445975.1 Bacteroidales bacterium | reverse complement strand
TGAAATGAATTGTTCGCAGGATTCTTTGGTGTTGGTTTGTTTGGCCAACTCAAAAGCTTCGATTTCTAATTTTTTAATTAAATCAGACAGCTTGTTTTCAATTTCTGATTTATATTGAGAGTTAGGAAAAGCTTTTATAAAGCCATCGTAGGAATCTACAGTGTTTAATTCAATGGCTTGATTGTAAGTATCTGATTCCGCTTTCCTCAATCGGTTTTCTTCTTCTATTCTATCGTCTTCAATTTTCTGTAATCGCTCTTTTTCCTTGCGTTCGGCTGCTTCTTTTTCTAATTGTTGGGTTAAGATAGCTTGCTGTTTTTGGGCTTGCTCATCTGCCATTTTTCTCTTGTCTTCTTCGGATATAGTTGTCAATTTAATGAAACCCATTAAAGAAAAATTATCGCCTTGAATGGCGATTTTTCGAGATTTGGCTGATTCATCAAACCCACCAATAGTATTCTTTTTATTCCCTCTTGATTTTTGTTTAACTTGACCTGTTCTTCTATCTGTAAATTCAGAATAAACACGGTCAATTGAGTAATCTTCAAATTGCCAATCGCCGGTTATGCTGTGAAAACCACTTCCTGCAGCCATTTTTAAGATGCAATATTTACCGTTTTCAGGAATTTGGTTGATTAATAAATTAATGTTATCGATGATTTTATCAGTTTTATCTGTAGAATATTTTGTAAAAAATGCTTTTTCTTTTGCTAAATAGCTTTTTGTGTGAATATTGATGATTTTAAACAAACCACTAATATTTTCATTTACAATTTTAATTTTTTTATCGGAAAATGGGACAATTTTTTCAGCGAAGTTTTTAAAAGCCTTATCCGCAAGAGCAATACTCATTGTTGATTTTTGGCTTGGTTCTATTACTTCGTAAAAAGTATTAAAACCTTCATTTTGAAAGTTTAAATTAGTTCTACTTTGTTGTCCACCACTAAATTTCCACCCACCTTCCGTAGTGCTTTTCAGGTTAAATATTTTGGTATTTACCAAATTAGTTTGCTCAAATTCCGCATCCGATACTTTTATAAAACGCATAAATTCATCGCCATCACTGGCTTTGCCAAAAAGTGTTTGTTCGTTTAGCGTTTTGCCGCCATTTAGCAAATGCTTTGCAATAACGGACCGAATAGCCCCTTTTATTGAACTTCCCGGCACAATAGGCTTATTGGTTAAACCATTCTTAATAAAGGTCTTAATGTCATTATTCCCAGAATAATTAACATTAAATGTGTTGTCGACGCATTTATCAATATTTGCTGCAAGTTTAGCTTTTAGTGCCTCACTATTTTTGTTCAATAAAGCATTGGTTAAATCGGAATTATTTACAAATTGACTAATTTTTTTTAGATTAAGAATTTTTACCTTTCCATTATCAATAATAAAGTCACTTCCTTGCACCCAGTCTTTTTCGGCACCTGCTCCAACATGTAAAGGCGTAAGAACTTCAATTTGCAATTCGTATTTTGTATTTAGTGTTTCCATAATTTTATTTTAAATAATTACCGGAATAAAAATAGATTTTCCACTCCTCCAAATGGGATGTTCAATACCAGCAAAGTTTAATCTTGGATTCAAATCGACTATTTTGCCTCTGACTTCCATGTTGGAAATTTTACTTTCAAACTGAAAAACCGAAGCAGGTAGAAACATATGAATGGTATTTTTCCGAATGGAATTGTGCGGGCTTGTGGTTATCCAACCACCTCGTTTTGTAAAATCGTAAGCCACATTTTCGCTATTGAGCATTAGTTTTAATTGTTCTTCCGATTCTGGGCAAAACATCGACAGATTGGTAGCATAAGAGCTTTCAGGCAAATCGAATTCAATCTCATCTTTATCGAATTCAAAAAAGCCATTGCCCACATTTCTATCGGTACCAATACCCTCGTCTTTAAGAATATTCATGGCACCTTCTAGCAATTTCGAGTCGTTCTGAACCAAAAAATACAAACCTGAATAATTTTTAAAATAAATTCGGTCCATATAAAATGGTTTGGCATCTTCCGACTGATCGCGAGAAACTGTCACTCTAGGCGAAACTTGAGAAGAAATAAAGTCTTTATCAATTTCCGTAGAACTCAAAAAATCGCCATGAATATGCTTAATTTCTTGATCATTTTCGAAAAGGATATTTCCGTTAATCAACTTTTCAAAATACATCGAATCGAGCCAAGCTACCTTTTTAATTGATTTGGCATTGCTCAAATTTTCGAGTTTTGGCAGCTTCTGTTTCAATAATTTAGGAAAGAAATAGACTGCTTTAGATTCCTTGTTTTCTTGATAAAAAGGGAAAAGGCTGCTTATTGAAAAACCCAAATCGCCATGTTCTGGTAAAGTTTGTCCCACTTTTGCCAAACACGAAGTAAGGGCAGCAACCATAGCATCAGATTGATAAGTTTTCAAACTAATGCTATAATCGTCTCGCTCATCGCCCAAATGTAAAGGCGTGGTAAAGTGAAGTTTATAGACTGTAAATTTAGTTTTCATACTTGAAGTAATCTTTGAATGAAATTTCCTCTTGTTTCAATTCAGAAAATTTTACTTGTCCATATCCACGCGAACCACTTCCTCCCAGATAATCGTTTTCCAAGGCAGCTATTCCATTTTTAAGCATAGCAATTGATTTTTTGCCATCTTCTTCGTTGTCCCAAACGTTAATGATAAACTCTACATCGAAAGATACACCTGCGGGGATGCGCTCTGTTTGGCGAGGATGTTCAGCTGTGCCTTTTGTGCGTTGTATTACATTCTCCCATTTGCCTTCAGTATATGGCATGTCAAGATTTTCGCTATCTTTAAGCATTAATACTGATTTTTCACATAAATAAGCATCTCTTACTATAATTTTTGAAGGCTTACTGTCAATAGCATAGCCAAATAAATCATTAATTGCTCCATTTCCGCCAACTGTTGATGAACCAGCGATTTGTTCAAGCAAGCTCCTCATTTTACCTTTTAATGAACTACCTGGAATATAGGGCTGATTGTCTTTTATTGCAGTTCTTATTACCGGATTGTCAATTCCTCCAATTTCCACATTATCTTTACTACCCCCGACATGTAAACCAGTTATTAAATCAAGAGTTGAAGTAATTTTTATTTTTTTTATTAATGTTTTCATATTACAGTTTTTTTTGAATTATAATTTAGCTTCTTCTGCAGCTTTATGGTACGCTACGATTGATTCAAATATTTTAATAAAATTTTTAAAATGTTTTTCATCTTTAACAGTATCAATCGCTAAAGACATCACTTTGTAAAAGTCGTGCAAACACGAATCTGCCTTTTTCGTTCTACCCACAGCATAAGCCAATTTTGGTTTAAGAAGGATAAAGTCAGTAGAATTAAAACCCAGCGCTTGTTGTCGTTTTACCTCACCGAAAAATTTTCTTAGTTGTGAAGTTGTTAGCTTCGAATCTCGAATTTCTTGACCTCTGTTGTCTAGTTTGTTTTTTGCTAATTTCCTACCGAATTCAGAAGCCCAGTTTACGGTATCTGAATTAATTTGAGTTGTAACCCATTCATTTTTAAATTCCATATTTTTAATTTTTAAGTTTATAATTCAATTTCGTTATATCAATTTCGTTAGTTCAATTATTGCCTTTTTAAAGTCCCTACTCACTGCGTAGGAATTTTGATCGGATGGTTCGTCAGTTTCCCTACTCACTGCGTAGGAATTTGGATAATACAAGTAAAACCTTCTAAAAAACTGCAGATTGACTTCCGAATAGCCACTGCCAAATTCTTTTTCAAGATTTATTGAAAGGTATTTTATAACGCCTTTTCCATATTCGGCTGATTTTTGACCACTCTGCTCGTCAAACACAATATGCTGACCTATCAACCAATTAGAAATAATCTGAGCATGATTAATATTTCTCGAAACAAGCTTTCTAGTTTCTGAAATAACAAGCCTGATTTCGCCTAAAAGTTTATTATTTTCCATCAGTTTCAGGTTTTGTTAATTTCAATTCCAGTTCAGCCCAACGAGCAGCAAGAGCAATTAGTTCCATTTTCCTAGGTACAAAAAGGTCAATTTGCAATGTTTTGCAAAACGACTGTACTGCTTGATCTTTATTTTCCATATACCTTTTTAAATAGTATGCGGCATTCCAATGGTAGCTTAAATCGGGAATAAAGCCAACTTCATCTTTTCTACGCTTATTTTCTGCTTGTATTTCGGCAAAGAGCATGATGCGGTGCAAAATTCCTCTCGACATACCATAGCTCTTAATCAACGAAATAAATTCGTCTTTTTTAGATTTCACATCCTTAAATTCGCCTTCCCATGAAACGGTTTGACCTAAAAAATTAAAGGCGTTTTTCTTGGCAGGAATACCTTTGGATTTGTCTTCTCCAAATTTTTTAGCGTTATGTTCAGCTTCTCCTGCCAGTTCTGCGGCTTTGGCAATTGGATATTTATTGTGTACAATGGTCAATCCTGCCGAAATACTAATGTCTTCGCGACCAACAAATTTTCTAAACTCTGCACGAATATCTTCGGCAAAATAAATGAGTAAATCCCACCTGCCTACTGCAAAAACATCATCACCCCCCGAATAAAGTATATTTACATTTTCAGCATATTTATCGCGAATGGTATTTAGATAGCCCGAAAAAAACCAATCTAAATATGATGAAAGTGTGGCATAAGCCGAGAAACTTTTATCCTTATCGGGGATTCCTTTGATAAAAATTTCACCTAAACCATCTACGTCCATTCTTAATATTCCGAGATAGGTTTCGGTTTTTTCATCAAAAATTGTAGTTCTTGTAAGTTCTTCAAAAGTTTTATCGCGGTTCTTGTCGTATTCAGCTTGCTTGTTGCCACCGTAAAATTGAAAACCATAGCTAACCGATTGCCCTTTTAAGGGAGCGGCTAGAAAATTGGTGTTGTTAATAGATTTAACACGACTTACGTCGGCAGAAGTTATTTTTCTAAAATCGGCATCATTGTCGGTTAATTCAAGCTTATCGAATAAGTAATTTGCAACACTAAACACATTTGATTTGTGTTTTAATCGGTTTGAAAGATAATTTGAATTTTCTTCTTCGCCTTTAAATGTGATAAGATAATCGACATCTTTAAGTGTAGTACCTAATTCTATTTGCTTGCTGACATTTAAAGAAAAAATCTCGTCGCTGTCTTTAATTTTTTTGTATTCACCTTTCTGTAATTCTACTCCTGTAACTGCACACACTTTTACTTCTCCTCCTGTGGCCTGTATATCGAAGAATTGAATATAATTTCCCAATAGAAGTGTTTTGAATTTCTTGTTTTTCTTTTCGGTTAGCTTATCGGCCAAAGCTTTCCATAAAAATCCTAAACTCTTTTCCTCATTCGTAATGCCTTCAAAATCAATTTCTCTTTCCTTTGTTCTGTAAGCGAAGGGCACATAATCAAGATTGAAAATGAGTTTTCCTTTATGCTCATTCCAAAGTTCTTGCTCTATTTCTCTATTTAATTCAGAAATGGACTTTTTAACAGCCTCGGTATTGGGAAGTAGCATGTAAAATTTCCCTCCCGATGAATAGACCACATGCCCAATATTAGCGTCAATATTTTGATGCGAAATGATGCGTTGAATGATAGAATCAATCATCAATTGCAAGTAGAACGACCGTCCTTTTAAACTTGTGGCCGCTTTTCTTGAAGCAATATTATAAATGAATTTTTGAATTCCAGAAATATCACCCCCAATAAGCATAACGGGAAATTTACCGTCGTTAAGCTTAAGTTTTTTATCCGAATTATTCCAATTAAAATCATCAGGGTGCTCATTGTAATAGGTATAGATACAATCGGCAAAAGCGGCGGTAGTTTTAAGATGGTCGAACAGACTAACGTTAGACATATCCATGGTATTAGATGGGATTGCCCAAGTGTATTTTTTAAGTAGGTAAATTAAGCTCTCAGTAAAACCGTTAATAGAATCGGTAGGTAGCTTTTCAAATTCTTCAAGAAATATATCCCATAAAATTTTATATTTTTCCTGAGAAACTCCATCGGCTTTACTTTTGATTTCTTTTGGGAAATTTGATTTGTTTATATCTAACGGTTCTAGCTGAAAGCCCATTTGAAAATTTCCTATATTTATTGTGTTAAATAAAGAATATAAAGGAATGTCTTTATAACGCGTTTTCCCCCAATTCAGCTCCTTTTGTTCTTTTTCGATAGGTTCACGTCTGTCAATTCCGGCACTCCACCAATCTGCCAAAGTTATTATGGCTTGCAATTCCGATTGTGGCTTGTGGTGGTTACAAGCCAGATTGGTAATATTATCAAAATTACTTTCGCTGTAAATATTGCCTTTTAACCCCGGAATTGCTTCAAAAACAGCTTTTGTTTTTTCAAAAAACTCGTTGGTCCATATCACGTGCTGGTAACCAAATTTTCCAGCATCATTGACAGGGCAAATATCGTTTGCCATTTCTTTTGAATATTCGGTAAGCTCATTCTGCTTTTCGCTAAAGCCCTTATCGGCTCGCTGGTAAAATTTACCAATGTCGTGCAGCAGTGCTGCTAAATAAATACGTTGTCTTTCCATACCCATTTGTCTATTATTTCTTGTCGTTTACACTTTTCACAACCCCAAACCCTATACTGGCATTTTTGCCAAGTCCTATATGATTTGGAAGAAAAATATTTGTGCTAAAATTTATTGTAAAGGCTTCGCGTTTAACGTCTTTTACTTTTATAAAGCTGGTACGCACTATGTTTTTTATCCGCAATTTTATTTGGCTTTCGATATTCCATTCCAATCCTTTGGCGAAGGACAAAATATTACCAATAAGAATTTTTTCCAAAAATTCGAGCCGTTCTAATTCTGAATTTAATTTGGCATACTCTACAAAATTTTTCTGGTTTAAAGGCAGCCATTCCTGCATAAAATAATCAAAACTCTTGTCCCAAACCTGCATTGTAAAACTGTTAAGACTCAGTTTTTCCACTTTTAATTCATAGAGTCTTTTGCCGAGCATTATCCCTTCTTGTTTGTTTTCAAAAAACCGATATACTTCGTCAACACCTTGTTCAATACAAATAAGATGCGGTTTCTTGTTTACTCTTTTGTATTGAATTAGCGGATAAGAATACCTGAAATTTGTATCGGAATGATTGTGGAAGAGAATATTTTCTTTTCCCACCGTTGCAACAACAGCGCCTCGTAATGACGGGACTTCCCATGCTTCTATTTCTTCTTCAAATTGAATATCCAACATTCTGATTTTTCTCATAAGTTTGGGATTAGGTAAGTGCAATTTTAGTGTTCAATGCTTGCCTAAAAGTANNAAATCATTTTTGCATGATTTCATTCGAATTTTCGAAACCTATACCCGATTCAAAAAAATTATACGTTCCTACAAACAGCGCATTCCGAATGGAAGGAATACAGACTCTTTATAGCAAAATGAAATATTTAGCGGTGAAATTTTAAATATTTATCAAAAAAAATGAATATTTTTACGCTTAAATGTATTCTTTCTTCCTACTAAACAGATGAATGCTCCTACTGAATTATTTGCTCATATCCCGCCCAACATCCTAAAGTTTGCGTTAGTCACTTTATTTTCACTGCTCATTGGGTTGGAACAACGCCGGCTTCACATAAAAGAAGAAATCGGTAGCTTATTTGGAACAGATCGCACCTTTACTTTGATTGGGATTTTGGGATTTATCCTGTTCATCATCAGTCCCGACAACTTGATTCCTTTTCTTGGAGGCGGATTTGTTATCAGCCTTTTGCTTACTGCCTATTATTTTCAAAAAATCAAAATTCATCAAAAATTTGGACTTACCACACTCATCACAGCCTTAATCACTTATTGTTTAGCGCCATTGATTTATACTCAACCTGCTTGGTTTGTGATTTTAATCGTAGTGGTTGTGGTGGTTCTCGCCGAAATTAAGCAAACGCTTTTTGAGTTTAGTAAGAAAATTGATAATGATGAGTTTATTACACTCGCAAAATTTCTTGTACTAGCCGGTGTTATTTTGCCCTTGCTGCCAAACGAGCCGCTTTCGGAGGCAGTTAATATTTCGCCCTACAAATTCTGGTTGGCCATAGTGGTTGTTTCGTGTATTTCCTATTTCAGTTATCTTCTCAAAAAATTTGTTTTCCCGGATTCCGGAATCATTTTAACCGGGATTTTGGGGGGATTGTATAGCAGTACAGCAACAACGCTTATTCTGGCAAAAAAAAGCAAGGAATCGAACGAAAGTCATAAAATTGCGGCGGCAATTATTCTTGCCACTACGATGATGTATGTCCGGCTTTTTTTACTTGCACTGTTTTTCAATATGGAACTGGCTATTTTATTAGCTCCCTACTTCGCGATTTTTGTAATTATTTCGGCTGCATTGTCTTACTACTTTCTGAAATTTTTCAACAACAAACAGCAAACACTTCCTCCTCAAAACGCCATTCAATCGCCAACCAATCCTCTGGAATTCAAAACAGCTCTTCTTTTTGCTGCGCTTTTTGTTTTTTTCGATTATATCACCGGAATTGTAAATACCTATTATGGAAATAGCGGGATTAGCATACTTTCATTCATAGTTGGGGTAACCGATATCGATCCGTTTATTTTGACACTTTTTCAAGGCAAATGGACAATCGAAAATTCGGTGCTGGGAATGGCCGTCATAAACGCAACCACAAGCAACAATTTACTTAAAATGATTTATGGACTATCGTTTGGCCATAAGTCGATGCGAAGGCCACTTATCTTAGGATTCAGCATTTTGGTTATTTTGGGATTGATTATTTCGTTATTTTTTATTTAGTAGCGAAATAATCAATTCATGATTCACACTCTCGGATCGCTTTTGATTGGCAATCGGGCCATTTTTTCTACTTCCAAACTTGGAAAACCAAATTCTTGTACAATTTTTCCTAAAATAAGATAAATACCTGAGCCACGAAAAGGATAATACCTCAGACTATCCGGAAAATGAGTTGTATCAAAAAACTTTCCGTCTTTATCGATAAAAGTACCAAAATGCATCAACTCTTTGCGTTTTGTTCTTACATATTTATAAGTGACCAAACGGCCCAGCATCCGCACCTTTTTCCCTACGTTGTTTATTAAATCTTCGGCAAAGATTTCGCCTCTAAAGGCGGTTTGCAACAGGTCGAAAGCACTCATACTAAGCGGAAAGCCCAAAAATTCTATTTCATCGTACACATCTTCAAGCAAATCAAAATTGAAGTCGGGCAAGCGATATTCTTTCTGAGGCATTGCAAACAAAGCTTGTCCACTTTTTTGTTTTTGCGATTTTGTAAAAAATAGCTGCATATCCCACAACAAAGCCGCCTTGGGTTTTCCTGTAAACCGAAAAGCGCCTACGCGAATGAGCAAAACCATCTGCTCCTTCCCTATGCGCGTTCGCTGAATAAAATCATATAAGTCGATGAAAGCACCTTGCAATTCGCGTTCTCTTTGGATGGATTTTCCCAAATCTGCTTCCAGATTTTGAATGTGTATAAAACCTACATAAATGGTTTTATCGAGCAAGCGTGTTTTGTAATGGCTATGATTTACACAAGGAAGTTGCAACTGTGCTCCGGCTGTTTGGGCCTCATTAAAATACACCCAACTCGAATAAAAACCACCAAAATTATTTATCACGGCAGTGATAAACTCTAAAGGATAATGAGCCTTAAGAAACAAACTCTGATAACTCTCCACAGCATAAGAGGCCGAATGTGCTTTGGAAAAAGAATAACCAGCAAAAGATTCTATCTGACGCCAAACTTCTTTGGTTAATTCGTCGGAATAGCCTCGTTCTTTGCAATTCGAAAAAAAGCGATCAACTATGCGTTGAAATTCCTTTTTACTTCGAAATTTTCCACTCATTGCACGACGCAAAACATCGGCTTCGGCCAAATCCAATCCCGCAAAATGATGACATACTTTCAAAACATCTTCCTGATAAACCATTACACCATAGGTTTCTTTCAACTGAGCTTCCAGAAGCGGATGCAAATAATGGATTTTTTCGGGATGATGAAATCGTTCTATATAAGCGCGCATCATCCCGGAACTGGCCACACCGGGACGAATAATAGAGCTGGCAGCCACCAAACTCAGATAATTATCGCAGCGCAATTTTTTCAACAAGCCGCGCATGGCCGGACTTTCTACATAAAAACAGCCAATCGTGTCGCCGTTTTGCAATTGCCGACGTACTTTTTCATCTTTCTTGAATTCTTGAATCGCATGCACATCAATCTTTATTTTTCTGTTTTCGAGGATAATTTCGGCCGCTTCTTTAATATGACCAATGCCCCGCTGACTCAAAATATCAATCTTTTCAAAACCAATCTCTTCGGCCACATACATATCCCATTGAACGGTTGGAAATCCCTTTGGCGGCATGTCCAATGCGCCGTAATAATAAATTGGTTTTTCGGAAATAAGAATTCCTCCGGCATGAATACTTCGCGAATTGGGAAAATCTTTCATCAAAGAAGCAAGCGCATCCATTTTCTTGGTAAGCTCATTCTTGTTTTGAAAATCGCTTGGATTTTCAATCAAAGCATCGATTTCTTCTTTTGGCAAGCCGAATACTTTTCCCAATTCACGGTAAATTGACTTTCCTTTAAAAGTGCTAATGGTACCAAGCAATGCGGTGTGTTCTCGACCATAGCGTTTAAAAATATAATCAATCACCTCATCACGCTCTTTCCATGAATAGTCAATATCAAAATCGGGTGGCGAAGAACGCTTTGGGTTCAAGAATCGTTCGAAATACAAATCGAGTTCAATGGGATCGACATCTGTTATTTTTAAGCAATAAGCCACCAAACTATTCGCTCCACTGCCACGTCCAACATGATAAAATCCACGCGACATGGAATAGCGAATTATATCCCAAGTTATCAAGAAATAGGCGGAAAAACCGAGTTGATCGATAATTTCCAACTCATGCCGCAGCCTGCTTTCGGCCACAAGATCGTGCTTTGCATAACGATAGCGAAAACCGTCGTACGCCAATTTTTTCAACAAAGCCTTATCGTCCAATTTATGGCCGGTAAAAGTGGCTTTGTTTTTCACGCTTTGGAAATCAAAATCCAGCCCACAAACTTCCAATACAGTTTTTGTATTTTGAATAAGGTCAGGCCAATCGATAAACGAATTTATCAAATCCTCTTCTGCTGGAAAATCATCATCCCTGCCGGCGCAATTTTCAGGCTTTAGCTTGGACAACAAACAGTTGTGATCGATAGCACGCAAATATTGATGCAGCTCAAACGCTTCGTCGGTTTCAAAAATCGCATTTTGCAGCAGAACCAATTTTTCCTTTTGCTTTGCCAAGGGCGAAAGTCGAAGTCGGTTTAATTCCGATTTTTTTACTCCAATAAATTCATTCGATTCCAATTTCCTTTGTGGTGAATTGTCGAAAGGATAAACAACAAAAACCGCATCGAAAAAGGGCGGATTTTTTGGATAATTTCTTTTTTCCAAGTGATGATCAGACAAGAATCGATTGATGGAATAAAATCCTTCGGCATTTTTAGCAATAAGTAAATACATCAATGCGTCTTCTTGTCGAATATCAACGCCTACAATCGGGTCAATCGATTCGCTTCGACATTGCTTCACAAAATCAAATGCAGCAGTAGTGTTGTTGATATCGGTAAGTACCAATTTTCGATAGCCTTTTTCTGCGGCCAACATCACCAGTTTTTCAACCGAAAGTGTTCCGTAGTGCAGACTATAATACGAATGAGCTTGCAATATCATTGATTAGTATTTAATCATTCTAAAAACTTTAAATTAAAATAAAAGCCGAATAAATTGCAAATTTGATTGAATTATAATCAAGTTATTTTTAGGAAATAATTAGGATATTTTCCGGCAATCGCCCATTCGAATAGAGAACGATTTGACACAGCGCGTCGTGACTGAAAACAGAAAAAAAGGAAATTTCTTAGCGAACGACAAATTTCTTTTTATGTTTCACACATAATTTTTGGGCTAAGTCGCGTGCCGATTTCAACACCACGGGAAGCCCGCCTCCGGGAACGGACCAATGACCGGTGTAATAGAAATTTTTCAAGCCCGGCAGATCAATAGTTACGGGCGATGCGGCAACAAGATTTTTGGAAGGAAACCAACCCTGAGCACTTCCATTCCAGTTGCCGGTGTATCGCTGGTAAGTTGCCGGTGTGGCCACATCTATTTCCTCAATTGAATCTTTTACGCCTTCCATTTTCTCCTCGAGAAAATCAATCACATGGCTGGCAAAATCATTTTTACAGCGATTGTATTCCGGTCTATTTTGTTGGCGTAGATCGACCCAAAACGAACCGTTTCGTGTATAGAAACTGAGCGCAACAATGGTTTTCCCTTTGGGAGCAAGCGATGGGTCGTAGTGATAAATATGCGCTTCCATTCGATTATAAACGCTGCCATCGGGCGATCGATATTCCTTTCTCATTGGAAATCTGAAAAAATGCGGATATTCTTTGAAATCGCGCGAAACGCCCAACGAAACAAGCATTACAGCAGGATACAACTCAAGTTTTTTTAAGGAAGCCAATTTTAGGATTTTTTCGTTCACATATTTCCCTTCTAGGGCATCAAAAACGGTAAAATGCCAATCGGCAGCCGAAATGGTGATATCAGAAAAATGCGCTGTTCCATCTTTTAGCAACAGTCCTTTGGCGCTATTCTCTTCAACAATTATTTTTTCTATTTCCGAATTGTAATGAATTTTTCCGCCCAGAGATACATATTTATCGGCTATTTTTCGTGCAAATTGTTTGGATCCTCCAATTGGATAACCAGCACTTTTTTGATCGAAAAAAGACAGCGGCATGATTAAAACCATCAGATTCACTTCTTCGCCATCAAAAAGCAATTCAAAGGCTTCGCGCAAGAAAGGGTTTTTTAATTTTTTGGAAAACGAATAATTGCTTGTGTTTTTCCATTTCAGAAATTTCAGCAAAAAAGGAAGGTACGAAATCATTCCCATTTTCTGACGCCACGACTGCAATGGGGCAATGTTTTCGATCATTGGCGGCAACTCATATTTTTGAAAAAGTCGCATCAAACCAATTAAACGTTTAATTATTTTTTCGTCTTCAGGAGCCAGATCGATCAAATAGTTTTCTAGTTTATTGATATTGGTGTACAATCTGAAAATTTTATCGCCGTATTTATTGCTGTTTTCTTTCAATTCGACAGAAACTCTGATTTCGTGGTTGACAAACTCTATGGATTTCATATCCAACAATTCGGACCAAAGTTTATAAAACGGACTTCCTTTGTCCGATCCAAGTATCCAATGAATACATCCATCAAAAGTATAGTCGCCTTTTTTCCAACTAGCACACAATCCTCCAGGAATCGGGTTTTTTTCATAAATGGCCGTTTTGTATCCGTTCATTTGAAGGTACGATCCAATGGACAATCCCGAAACACCAGCTCCTACAATGTTAATATTCATTTTCCTTACTATTTAAACATTTGTTTCTAAACTTCGACTCAGCTTTTCAGCTATTCATAAATAATATTTGTTTCTAAAATACAGCTCTGCGAAAGCTTTCTTTTGCATTGATTTTGAATTTTCCACCTACTTATTCAACCATATAAATATTGACATCAATTTTCAACCAATTATTTAGCCATTCCTTTGAAATCACCCGACAAAAGAATAATTTTCCGGCATCCATCAATCGGGAACAAACCAAATTCATTTGTGCTGGAACATAACCAACGCGAATGTTTTCGCAAAAAACGGCAATGGCAAACTCATCGAATTTATTGTTCGGTTCTCGTTTTAAAGTGAGTACTTTTTCGGGGACAATAAAGGGCTCCACTGCTTCAATGTCATTGCAATATGAAGTTCCGGCAACAACAATTTCCAACAAAAATATTTCGTGCGTAAAAGGAATAATTCCTGATTCTACATTGCTCAACAGTGCCAATAAACTCGGAGTAATCGGGAGTATAGACTCATTCATCTGTCATGATATTAATAATATTTACATACTTGGCTATTTCTGCCTCAAAATGTGAAATTTGAGTTTTAATTTCTGTTTGCTTTTCCTGAATTTTTGCTTCATCAAATAAAAATGCTTTTATATTGAAAGGGAAACTTTTCTCTAGTTGTACAATTTTTTCATTCAAAACAGTGATATTATTCTCGAGCTGTCTGATTCTTTCTAATTTTTCGTTGCTGTGAATAAATATCAATTTTTCGATGTTCGAATCATCCAGATAGAGCAGAATATACTGCAATTCTTCCAATCTTTTCAGTTCATAAGCAGCTTTTACTTTGACAAACAAATCTTTTTGTTCTTCGGATTGATTGGGATTTAGATCAGGATGCAATCTTTTGCAAAGCAGTCGAAATATTTCCTTCAATTTCGCCGTTTCCTCCTCCGTCATGAGATGAGAAAGCACACTTCGGGCTTCGTCCAAAGCAGCCGATTGTGCTTGAATTTGCGCATAATAGCCTTGTAGTCGCTTGTTTAACTCCAGTTCTATCGCTTGTAAGTTTGGCGTTTCATCTCTATTTATTGCTGCTTGTATCAGCTTCATTTTCATCTTCTGACGAGCAGTCTCTGTCGATTTTTCGAGCAATTCCAACTGAAGATAGCCTAATCTTTCTAAATACAACGCGCTGAGAATTACGGACTCGTTTTCCAACATATCTTTATGTTGGGTGAAAAGATCTACAAATTCCAAGCGAAGAATTTCCAGTTTCTTGGTCATCTCCTCATTTTCTTTAGTGAAAGCAGGCAAATTTGATTTCATAATTAGTTTGGCTTTTCCAACTATCAAATAAACCGTTTCGAAAAGTCAAAACAAAATTTAACTAAACAAAACAAGGAATCTAGCTTATATGTAACCACTGCACCTTTGGATATTCCTAAATTTTACAGATGCAAACCCGAAAACTGGGCTAAGCTTCTCAAAGGTAGAACATTTTTTTTACATTTCGCGATCAATTCCAAAGCAAGTTCTGATTTGCCATGCATAAATCAGATACAGTTTCAAAAAT
>DMBV01000080.1 GCA_003445975.1 Bacteroidales bacterium | reverse complement strand
TTGTCGTGGATGTTTCATTCGTACGAAATTACAAAATACTTTGTGTTGTGAAAAGAAAAGGTCATCACAAAAAAATGCGATGACCTTCCTCAAAAGTTTGCATAAATTTAGTCTTGTATATCTTTTACAACTTCAATCAATTCGGGCAAATCCATTCCAAGCGCTTTTAGATGTTCAATTTTAGGAACGCCGTTTTTTGTCCAGCCGCGACGGGAATAAACGGCATCAAGCAGTTGTTCATACCGATCCAAACGGTATTCGCGTGTGATGGCCATTTTTTCTTCTACCGATTTTCCGGCAGGATCAATTCCGAGGATTTCTTTCATCTGTCCGTCGTAACGGTCTTCGCGCGACAAATATTCTTCTTTGGTAACAGGGCCGGCAGCGCGATAAGGTTGAGCATCGTGTTTGCGTAAACCATAACCACGTCGAATATTGAAAATACGTTGAAAATTGTAAACGCGTTCGGATTGGCGAATCATTTCGTGCTTATCAAAACTCATGTCGCCGGTAACAGCTCTATAAATGGTTACATAATTATCCACATGTTCCGAAACTTTTGCCGGCTCGTCCGTTTCTCCATTGTTTTCGGGTTCCACATCATTCCAAGGCAGTTTACAAAGTCCTTGTAAACCGAACCAAGTGCGGAACATCGGAAAATAATGCAAAGCTTCTGCTTTTTTCTCGAAAGTTGGAATTTGATTGTTTACCATATCCATAAAAATCAGCCAGGCTTCGTCGTGTTGTGGGCCTTTGTTGGTCATGGCGTATCCGCCCTGTTGAGCAAGCGATTCTTTCGAAACATATTGCGAATATTCCAAGCCTTTGTTTTCCATTCCAATATCGGTCATAAACTGCTCATCGCCCCATCCGTTTCGAGCAAAAAGTTCTTTCAATTTCCGAACGCCTAAACCGGCAGTTTTACCAAAACCTTCGCCTTTGGCCACCAAATGCAATAAATCCATGGCCGCATCGGCATTGCCAAAGTTTAATTTTAGTCCACCGGTACGTTCGTCATTTAGAATTCCGTTTTCGTAACATTCCATTAAGAAACCCATAATTGTTCCCCAACTAATGGTACAAATTCCGTAGGTATCGCAATAGAAATTTGTTTCGATGGTAAAATCGGGGTTAAAGATTCCCATGATGGATCCTAAGGAAGAGGCCGATTCATATTCTGGCCCATCTACTAAAACTTTACTTCCTGCATACGGTCCGGTTCGGAGCAAATAATTATCAACTCCTTTGGTACACGACATATTACAACCTATCCAACAACCGTCGGGAACGCCTTGTGTAAAGAATGTTTTGTAAATATCGGAGTGGATTTTGTGTGCTTCTTCTGAAGTTCCGAATTTGAAATTGTTTACCGGGAGCAAATCGTAATCACTCATCACATTGGTTAAATGAGCCGTTCCTTTCGAGCGCATTTGGGCTTGACTTTCGTCCAGCTCCTTCATTTCGCGATTAAATCGTTTTCCACGTTCTTGGATAGCAGCTAAATCAACTACATTGTTCAAATCGCCTTTTACACCGGGAATTTTTACCACGACCGCTTTTATTTTTTTATTACGAAAAACAGATCCAATACCACCACGTCCGGCTTGTTTCAGTCTAACTTCTTTCCTTCGGGCATCGTAAAAACTGAAGTTCAGCATTCCAATTAAAGAATGTTCGGCCGCATCGCCTGTTGAAATCACGCCAATATTTCGCTTATCTTTTTCATCATCGGCAAACATTTCGGTAAGCTTAGCGGCTAAAATATGGCTATCGACTGGCTCGGCGGGAGCTTCAAAAATTTCCACTTTATGTTTTACGCCGTCAATAAAAACGATGACATCCTTTTCGGCCTTGCCTTGAATTTCGAGCGCATCAAATCCGGCAAATTTCAAAAATGGCCCAAAAAATCCACCCACATTGCTATCGATTGGAATATTGGTTTGAGGCGAGATTGAAACCACCAAGGATTTTCCTGAACCGGAATATTGCGTTATTCCGCCAATAGGACCGGAGGAAATATTTATTTCGTTTTCAGGGTCGTCCCATTTAGTATCTGGTTTTGTAGCATCCCAAAGAAGGCGCAATCCGTAACCTTTACCGCCAATAAATTTTTTCTTCATTTCAGCCGGGACTTGTTTTTCCCCGATTTCAGCGGATCCAACATTGATATACAAAATTTTATCGGTATAGCCTTTGTCCAAAGCTTTCCAATTATAATTCCATGTATTCAAGCTTTTATGTGCAGCTTTCATTTCTTCAATTGTGGCCATTTTTTTTGTATTGATTAAATTTCAAATTCTTTACAAATTTAGCAAACAAAAATTCCAAACAATTTATTTTAAATTGAAATCGGATAAGCACAAAAATACCTATCGGGGTTTTCTTTTTTATATTTTTTAAAACAATCTAATTATCAGACAATTGCCCTCAGTTTAGAATGAGTAAAAATTGATATTCTGCCAAATAATTTAGGAATGGTTTTGATGAAATGTTTTCAGCCGAAACTCGAGGTCGCCGAACTGGCTTTTGTTTACGAGCGATGTGCAAGCTCTTATTCCTTCAATCCGATCGCTTCCGGTGATAGCCAAGGAAATAGCACTGATACCGTAATAAACCAATTCATTTAGCAATTCGGCGCCAGTCATTCCGGGATAAGAGAACGTAAAATAAAAGCCATCGGCAATGGGTTCATTTTCATCTTTATCATACACAATATTGAAACCGTTTTCGGTGAATAGACGTTTCATTTCCTTGGCTTTTTCGCCGTATATTTTCACTTCTTCTACAAAATTAAATTTGCCCTCATTGGCAGCTTTCAAAATGCCGTACAAGGCATATTGAGTGGAATGCGAAGTACCGGAGCTAAGCGGATAGATTGTTCCAAAAACCATGGAATAGCCAAAAGCATCCGAAACATAATATTTAAGTAAATTTTCGAATTTTCGGTTGTACAAAACATCGCTAATCACCAACATTCCAATTCGTTCGCCGGCATAACTGAATGCTTTGGAAGAAGAAATAAAGAGAATGTAATTATCAGTATAGTTTGCCACACTTGGCTGAAAAGGGGCTTGAGCAGGATGAGAATAATCTTTTCTGAAATCCATAGCAAAATAAGCCAAATCTTCCATCACCACAATGTCGTATTTGGTAGCCAATTCGCCAATGATTTGTAGTTCTTTCTCCGTAAAACAAATCCACGAAGGATTGTTGGGATTTGAATAAATGACAGAATGAATATGGCCTTTTGAAAAATAAGATTCTAACTTTTCTCTTAAAGCTTCGCCTCTAAAGTTGTAAACATCAAATGTTTCAAATTTCAGGTCCAATACTCGGTGTTGCATTTTATGAACCGGAAAACCGGGATCGATAAACAAAGTAGTATTCCTTTTTTCATAAATGCGAGCGAGCAAAAGATAAGAAGCAAAACTTCCTTGCATAGAACCCACAGTTGGAATACAACCATCGGGATTCACTTCGATGTTTAAAAAATTTTTGACAAAACGGGCCATTTCAGTTTTCACGATAGGAATTCCCTGAATGTCGGGATAAATGGCTGCTACACCATTTTGCAAGGCTTCAATTTGCGCTTCTACACCAAAATGATTTGGGGGCAAACCCGGGATTCCCATTTCCATACGGATAAATTTTTCGCCGCTTTCGTTTTCAATTTGGTCGATAAGTCGTTTGATTTCACGGATTGAAGCTTTCCCAACTTCTTTGATTCCACTTTCAGCAATTTTTCTGCTAACTATTGTTGAATCGATTGGAGTATTCTTTACCATAGTTCTGATTATTTAGTAGCAAAAAGAGACATCCCGGAAAAAGTCATGGCTGTTTCTTAATTAATTTTTATATGTTTTAATTTTTGATCTGCTAAATCGGCAATTGCCAATAAAACGCCCAATGCAATCCCAAGCAGAGCCGCAAATAATATTTGAAAATCTTCCGCCAACAAAAATGTAATGGTGTGGGCGGGTATCCAAAACAAAGGAATGGTTCTTTTAAACACAAAATTCCACATCGTATCCCAATTGATATTCGTCATTATTTTGCGTATTGCAATAGGTTTAAAAAAATCAATTAGATTTCCTTGTGTTTGAATGATATGCAAATCGGTAATTTTATGCAAAGTCATCATTACCGGAGCATAAATTAGATTCATTGTAAGACTAATAGAAAATGCAACCCCAACTTTAGCCCGGCTCAATTCATTTTGCATTATTTGTGGAGCATTTTCAAAGCCAATGTAAGCCAGAAAAGCAGGCGTTCCGACAGAAAAAATGACAAAAGCCATTTTGATTGTAAGTCCTAAGATTCCCCAAACTAATGCACGTGGCAAAATTCCAAATCCTTTTTCCAGATAAATGCCCTTTCGTATGCGCAATCCAATAACTTCGCCCACAGTAGCCAAAATAGCAAATTTGATGAAAGACATGATTAATCCATGCTCTGCATTAAAACGCAAGTAGAATTGGGAAACCGACGGAAAGACAAAGAAAGGCGATAAAAACAGTATCAAAAGGAAAATAAATAGGGCGTCTTTTCTTGGCATAACCTTTGATTTTCTGTTCACAAAGGTCGAAATATTTTTTGAGAAAACCCACGTAAAATGCGGATTTATGCGAATTTATTCAGAAATCACCTTAAAATTGCAAACGATTGCATTTTTAGATGCGTAAAGTCCTTAATTCACACAAACTTGCTAAAAAACCTTGTTCAGTTCTAAAAAATCGCGAACTTTGCGAGATGATGATTTCGGACAAAAAAGGACTTGAACACCTCAGTTTACTCCTGATAGCTAAAAATATTAAACACATCGTATTTTCGCCGGGAAGTAGAAATGCACCATTGATTGCTACATTTCCTCGTTACAAGGAATTTAGCTGCTATAGCATTGTTGATGAACGAAGTGCGGCATTCTTCGCTTTGGGAATTGCTCAAAAAACGGGAGAAACCGTTGTTTTAAGCTGTACGTCGGGAAGCGCCTTGCTAAACTACGCTCCTGCCTTGGCCGAAGCGTACTATCAAAATATTCCACTGTTGGTGATTTCGGCTGATCGGCCTGAAAATTTGATTGATTGTGGCGATGGACAAACAATTCGGCAAAAAAATATTTATCAGAATTATATCAAAAAGAGTTTCCAATTGGTCGAAAATCCCACCACAGAAAAAGAGCTGATCGATTTTCAACAAAATGTTTTAGAGGCAATCGAAACAACTCAATTTCCTGACAAAGGGCCGGTGCACATCAACATTCCTTTTGCCGAGCCTATTTACGGAGAAACCAACTCGCAGAATCCCGAAATTATCCCCATCAAAGAGCTGGCTTTCCAAGCCGATTTGCCTGAAAATGAAATCGTGAAATTTGCTAAACGAATGAATGCCAGCAAAAAAACCATGATTCTGGTTGGACAACAAAAACCCAATAAGCAATTGGGTATCTTACTGGCCAAGCTGGCGGAATTTCCATCGGTCATCATTTTGAGCGAAACGACTTCCAATGTGTCCGACAAGCGTTTTATCAATTGTATCGATAAAACATTGGCAAGCATTACAAATACCGAACAGGAGTATTTTATGCCCGATTTGCTTATCAGTATAAACGGAAATATAGTATCAAAAAAAATAAAATCGTTTTTAAGAGCGGAAAAGCCCTACGATCATTGGCACATCGATTTTGCGAATAGAAAAATGGATACCTATTTCCATTTAAGTACGACAATTGCCTGCCGAGCGGAAGATTTTCTGAACAAAATCATCTCCTCAATTCAAACTATCGATTCCGATTTTCGGGCAAAATGGTTAGAAAAAAAGCACCAAACAGAAACGATTCATTCGGATTTTCTGAAAAATGCACCTTATTCCGACTTGGTCGTATTTGAAAAAATCCTGAACGCATTGCCACCACATTCATCTATTCATTTTGCAAATAGTACGCCGATACGTTATTCCCAACTGTTCAATCTAAATCCAACAATTTGCGTCGATTCGAACCGAGGAACGAGTGGTATCGACGGAAGCATTTCGACGGCTGTTGGGGCTGCTTTTGTGAGCAGCGATTTCACAACTGTAGTCAGCGGTGACTTGAGTTTTTTCTACGACAGCAATGCACTTTGGAACCATTACATTTCGCCTTTTTTGCGAATAATCGTGATCAACAACCAAGGCGGAGGCATTTTTCGGTTTATTGAAGGGCCAAGCAAACTTCCCGAATTAGACACTTTCTTTGAAACGAAACATCAACGCAAAGCCAAATCGCTGGCCGAAGAAGCCGGATTAGAGTATTTATCTGCCGGTTCGATAAAAGATCTAGAAGAGCACTTAAAATTCTTTTTTGACCATTCGGGAAAAGCAAAACTTTTAGAACTTTTCACCCCCAACGAACGGAATGCAGAAGTCCTAAAAGCTTTTTTTAAGGCAATGGCTAAACGGTAATCTTTTCGATAAACCGATCTATTTCTTCTTTAGTTGTATCAAAAGCAGCCATAATTCGATATTCGTTTTTTGCCGCATCCCAAGGATAGAAAAATTGAGCATTTTGCATTTTTTCCGCAAAAGCCTGTGGAATTATTGCCCAGATTCCGTTTGTTTGGATAGGCTGACTAAATCTTATTTCCGGAATTTTGGCCAATTTCGATCCCAAATACTGAGCCATTTCGTTGGAATGACGTGCGTTTTTTTCCCATACATTGTTTCTTAAAATGGCTGTAAACTGAGCAGAGATAAATCTCATTTTCGAAGCCAATTGCATGCCTTGTTTTCGGAAAAGTTCAAAATATTTGGCAAGTTCAGGTTTTAAAAACACTACAGCTTCGCCAAACATCAGTCCATTTTTTGTTCCTCCAAAAGAAAGAATATCCACACCTGTATCTGTAATCATCTCTTTCATACTGCAATTCAAAGCAACTGCAGCATTGGCAATTCGAGCGCCATCAACATGCAGTATCAAATTGTTCTGATGAGCCAAATCGGCTATTGCTTTTATCTCGTCAATGGTATATACCGTTCCCAGTTCAGTTGCCTGCGTAATTGAAATAATTCCGGGAACCGACTGATGTGGATAGCGATCGGCTTTCAGATGCGCAAGAAGCATCTCAGGACTTAATTTTCCATCAGAATTGGGTAAGTCCAACAATTTTGTTCCGGCAAATTTTTCTCCGGCGCCACATTCGTCCACATTGATATGGGCATGCGAGGAACAAATAATTGCGTTAAACGATCTGCTATTGCTGGCTAAAGAAATAATATTGGCAGCAGTTCCATTGTAAACAAAGAAAACCTCCACTTCATTTCCAAACATTTTTCGAAATTCCTGTATTGCTTCGTGTGTATAGGGATCGCCGCCGTAGGCATGAGCGTGACCTTGGTTTGCATTTATTAAAGCTTGCATAGCTTCCGGGCATGTACCTGCCCAATTATCACTTGAAAAAGACTTAATCATGGTTTTGAATTTTTCACAAAATTATTAAAAATACGACTTCAAAAGAAAAATTCCCATTTCATTTCAGGCGTTTCCAGAAACTCAATCGAGCTTTAAATAAGGTTTCAGCCGTTTGAAAACGCTGTCAGTAAGAAGCGAATCGGCGGTAAGTTGATACAAACCGGCATATCGTCCTAATTTAGTACGCTTATTTACGATTTTCTTTGTGGTTTCATAACCGGTATAAGGATGCCGCAAAAGGGTTTTAAAATCGGCCGTATTCAAGGCAATCTGCTGAACAGACGAATCTCCAATAAAAAGGTAAGGAATCCACAAGCGAAGCCGATTGCTATCTACTTTATAAAGCTCCGTGAGTTGATTTAAAGAAACATATCCGCCTAAACGTTTTCGATATTCCACAATTTTACCAGCATAAAACTTGCCCAATCCCGGGATTTGAAGAAAATCGACGGAATCGGCTTTGTTCAAATCTAACGTAAAAAATATCTCGGCGGTTTTTGCTTCTTTAGAAGGCGAAAAAAAGCTATCCCTTTTAGCTTTAACTTCTTCAGGAATCACTACGAAGTCTTCAAGTTGAGCATACAAATCAGCATCCATGCTGTATATTTTTTGCAAATCTTCTGCTTTTCGAAACCTCCCGCCTTTTTTTACATAATTGGTAATTGCTTTCACCACATTTTTGGGCACACCCATTTCCAACCATTTCTTTTGCGAAAGCGTATTGGGGTTGAAGGGAAAAGGCTTTAGAATGATCGCCTCGGCTTTTTTTGAAAAAACAGTTTGAGTGTCAGAAAAGGCATTTGGAGTTGTAATTTCCTTTTGTTGCATTTGCCACTCTTTTATTTCGGCCAAACTGTCCGAATAATCCATTTGTTTTTCTTTTAGAAGAACAGGCAGCAGATAATTGATGCCCATTATCAGCAATATCAAGCAAATAAGTACAAAGGCTCCGCGTTCTTGGGGTTTATTAAAACTGAAAAACGACTTAAGCTGATTTTTAATGAATGGCATTCCGGCTTGGTTTTGCACTATTTTCATTCTCATTCCGAACCAAATCGCTAGCAATTCAGAAACAGAATTATTCCATCGTGTCTGGCGAAATTATTTTTGTTTATGAACAATTTGAAAATAAATGAATAGGCGTTTGAATCTATTTATCCGAATAGACCAGCAAAATAGCAAACGAAAGAAAAACAGATTGTCAGTAAAAAAAATATTTATTAATTTGGCTAAAAATTCCATTATGCACTACCAGAAATTTTTCTCCGCTTTAGTTCATTTGTTGTACAGCGCATCAAAAAGCGATAAAAAAGTACATCTTATCGAAGTTCAGGAAATTTTAAACATCATTCATGCTGATATTCCAAGCATATTTCCCGAAATTCCACTTGGTTTTCAATCATTAAACAGCAGTTTAGCCTTGTCTGAATTTGAAACATTGTACGATTCGAGCCTGAATGAAATGGATGCTTACAACACATTTATTCATTTTTTCCGAGCAAATAAACTCGAATTCAGATCTGATATCCGGCAATTGTGTTTCCGCTTGTCGGAGCGAGTTGTCAATGCTCAAGGGGGCAAAAACAGCGACGAAATCGATTTTCTTCAAAGGTTAAAAACCGATTTGGAATTAGATACTTTTATTCCCATTCAATAGTTGCAGGAGGTTTTGAACTAATGTCGTAAACAACTCGATTCACTCCTTTTACACGATTGATAATTGAATTCGACACTTCGGCAAGAAATTCGTAGGGCAAATGTACCCAATCGGCTGTCATTCCATCGGTTGAACTTACAGCTCTCAGCGCAACTACATTTTCATAAGTTCGTTCATCGCCCATAACGCCTACGGCTTGTATTGGAGTTAGAATTGCTCCGGCTTGCCACACTTGGTCGTACAATTTATGCTCTTTCAGTGCTTGAATAAAAATAAAATCGACTTCTTGCAAAACGCGCACTTTCTCGGGAGTGACATCGCCCAGAATACGGATTCCCAATCCGGGACCTGGAAAAGGATGGCGATTCAAAAGAGCCGGTTTCATGTTCATCGCTTTTCCCACTCGCCGAACTTCGTCTTTGAATAAAGATTTCAAAGGCTCCACCACTTTCAGTTTCATGAAATCGGGCAATCCACCTACGTTGTGATGCGATTTGATGGTGGCCGATGGTCCATTTACCGAAATAGATTCGATCACATCGGGATAAATAGTTCCTTGTGCCAGCCATTTTACGTCTTCAATTCGATGAGCTTCCTGATCGAATACTTCAATAAATGTTTTCCCAATCGCTTTTCGTTTTTCTTCCGGATCCGAAATTCCTTTTAGCGCAGCATAAAATTTTTCGGAATCATCAACGCCTTTCACATTCAGTCCCATATTATGATAGGAATCGAGTACTTCTTGAAATTCGTTTTTGCGCAACAATCCGTTGTTCACAAAAATACAATGTAGATTTTCACCAATTGCCTGATGCAAAAGCAAAGCGGCAACCGAAGAATCTACACCGCCCGACAATCCTAAAATAACTTTATCCTTTCCCAATTGAGTTTTTAGATTGGAAACAGTTTGATCTACAAACGAATCGGGCGTCCAGCTTTGCGAAACGTCACAAATATCGACTAAAAAATTTTTCAATAGTTTTGTACCTTCTTCAGAATGATACACTTCCGGATGAAACTGTATGCCGTAAGTAGGTTCTCCTTTGATTTTAAATCCGCCAACAGCCACATCTTTTGTGCTGGCAATGATTTCGAAACTTTCAGGAGTTTTCAGAATTGTATCGCCATGCGACATCCATACCTGACTTCCTAAATTCATTCCTTTGAGTAAAGGATTTTCGGTGTTTAGGAAAGAAAGATTCGCACGGCCATATTCGCGAATTTCGGAAGGCAATACTTCGCCACCTTCGAGTTCTGCCAGATACTGCGCTCCGTAACAAACGCCCAAAAGCGGAAATTGGTTTCGAAAAACATCCAGTGGTGGTTTTGGCGCTTCTTTATCGCGAACGCTAAACGGACTGCCCGACAAAATTACACCTTTGATTTGCTTTGTTGTTTGAGGGATTTTGTTGTAAGGATGTATTTCGCAGTACACATTTAATTCCCTGATTCTTCGCGCGATAAGCTGTGTATATTGCGAGCCGAAATCTAAAATTAAGATCATTTCTTCCATGGCTGCAAAGATATAAAAGCATTTAGAACGGCTTAGGAAAAAGTGTTTTTTGGACAAAAAAAAAGGCTAATCTCTTAGCCTTCCCATTCTTTTCTTGACTTATTATTCGATCATAATACTGAGCGCAACAACGCCCAAACCGGCATGAACAGCCAAAGCAGGTGTTGCAGGTGAAACAAATTCGGGATCCAAACCCGTTAGTTTCTTCATCTCATCAATATATATTTGCGCTGTACCGAGGTTGTCGGCATGAGAAATGGCATATCCCCAAATCTTATTATTCTCGAGTATTTTGTGCATTTCTTTCATCACCATGGAAATACTTCCTTTTTCGGTAACTGGCTTGCCAAACAAATCAATTGTACCTTCATCATTGATCACCAACAATGGTTTTAGGCTTATTAATTTGCCAATTATTCCTTTAACAGGACTAATACGGCCGCTCTTTCGAAGATATTTTATGGTTTTGGTGCTTACCAACACTTTGGTTTTTTTAGACCATTCTCCCATTTTTTTTGCAACATCAGTTTTGCTGCTGCCGTTATCAATGGCACGAGCAGCACGCAATACAAGCAATCCCAATCCGCTTGCCGTTTTCTTGGAATCTACAACCGAAATATCTTTTCCTTGTTGGTTGGCCACCGTTGTTCCCGCCTTATTGCTATTGGACCAAAGTCCGCTTAATTTGCTACTTAAATGAATAGATAAAATGGAATTGTAGTACGAACTCAAATATTCGTATTTATTCAAGAAATCGTGATAACTTGGCTGTGAAGTGTTGGGATAGATTACGGCAGTATCCAATTGTTTGTAGAATTCCAAGGGCGAAAGGGTTAAGCCATCCAAGAAGAATTTTTCGCCAAAATGCACCTTTACAGGAACAACCTGAATTTGGTATTGATCTACCAAATGTTGAGGCAAATCGCAGGTTGAATCGGTGATAATGCCAGTGGAAAGTTTTCGACATGAAGCCAAATCGTTCTGCATCACCATATCATCTACCTTTTGATAGGTGATGTTTCCATAATGCGCTATTTGTTGAAAAACCTTCGCGGGTGTATCGGTATGAATATGCAAACGAATTTTCTTTGAAGAGCCCGCAATTACGAGTGAATCGCCAAGATAATCAATTTGCACTCGAATAATTTCCCTTAATTCCGGCCGACTTTCTTCCAAAACCAACAAGGCTTCGGTACAATACCGGAAATTCACTTCTTCGTGAGAAATGTTTTCGTTTAAATTTTCTATTTTGACTACATTTCTACTTCTCAGAATAGTTCGAATATCGCCATCTTTAAAGAACATGATCATTCCTTCCAAAAAATGAACAAAAGCCATTCCTCCGGCATCTACTACTTTTTTTCTGGCTAATATTTCTAATTTTTTAGGTGTTTCGGCTAAACTTTGTTGTGCCGATTTAAAGGAAGCGATAATCAATTCATTAAAATCGTCGATGAATTCTTTTAAACGGTCAATGGCCTCCGCCCACTCCCGCATCACTGTTATCATTGTTCCTTCAACAGGATTGCTGATTGCATCGTAGGCATAACGAACGGCTTCTTTCAATGCATTAGAGAATTTTTCGACTGTAATATCTTCCAAATCTTCAATAGAACTGCTAAATCCGTAAAGAAATTGGGCAAATATAATTCCTGAATTTCCTCTTGCTCCAATCAAAGCAGCATCGGCCAATGCCTCGGCTGTAGCTTTAAAGCTATTTGTTGGGATATGCGAGTCAACGATTGCGCGCATGGTGGAAGCTAAGTTTGTCCCCGTATCGCCATCTTGTACCGGAAAAACATTGATCTTGTTGATGGCATTCTGATGCTCAAAAACTTGTTGAGCCCCGGCCAGAAAACTAAAATAAAAACGCTTCCCGTTTAGAACTTTGGTGTTAATTAGTGCTAATTCCAATAAATAATCCTCCTCATTTGACGAGGGCAAAGTTATTTATTAGTTCGACAAATCCTATTTTTCGACTTTCGACTTTAAATATTCTAATTTGTTTTTGACTCCAAAAAGCTCTTTACTATCTGTTTATCATAATTTTAACCATTTTCTTAAAAAAAGTTAAAATTTAATTTTTTGTTAAATTCAGAAAATTTCCAACTTACAACAAATCATTGGCCAAATTGGCCAATTCGCTTCGTTCGCCCTTTTCCAATCGAATATGAGCATAAATAGGATGGGCGTGGATTTTGTGAATCAAATAGGACAATCCATTGGATTGAGAATCGAGGTAAGGCGTATCGATTTGGAAAATATCTCCTGTAAAAACAATTTTAGTTCCTTCTCCGGCACGGGTGATAATGGTTTTGACTTCATGTGGTGTAAGGTTTTGAGCTTCATCCACGATAAAAAAAATATTGGAGAGGCTTCTTCCGCGAATAAATGCCAAAGGAGCGATGACTAATTTTTCGTTTTCGATGGCTGCATTGATATTCTGATACTCTTTATCGCGTTCGCCGAATTGATTCTTTATGAATTTTAGATTGTCGAACAAAGGCTCCATATACGGACGCACTTTTTCCAGTGCATCGCCCGGCAAAAAACCAATGTCTTTATTGCTAAGTGGAACAATTGGGCGCGCCAGATAAACTTGCTTGAACTCACGTCGTTGCTCTAGGGCGGCAGCCAATGCCAACAAGGTTTTTCCTGTGCCTGCAACGCCCGAAATGGTGACCAATTTCACTTCCGGATTCAGCAAAGCGTGGGCGGCAAAAACCTGTTCAGCATTTCGAGGAATAATTCGATGAACCGGCTGTTTATCAATATGTTCTATTCTATTTTCGATTGGATTGTAGTAGGCCAATATTGAATTTCTTCCGCTTTTCAAAATAAAATATTGATGTGGCCACGGTTTTTCGATGTGCAAATCTTCGTAGGAACAGTGACCAATTTTATACATTTTGTCGATAATCTCGTTCGAAACATTTTCGAGTACCGCTTTTCCGGTATAGAGCTCATCGATATTCTTTATTTTCCCCGTTTCGAAATCTTCGGCAGCAATTCCCAAGGCTTTGGCTTTGATCCGAAGATTGATATCTTTGGTTACCATGATTACCGGACGAGCAGGAAACTCCAATTGCAGCGAAACAGCCACATTTAAAATATGATGATCCGGTTTTGAAGATCCATAAATTTTTTGGGCATCCATTCCCGCAGCTAGAGATGTATTCATTACTACTTTAAATTTCCCGAGTCGTGGGCCATCGAGTTTCTGCCAATTTTGCAAGGTTCCTTTTTCCGAAAGCGCATCCATAATTCGGATAAATTCACGCGCTTCAAAGTTCTTGGAATCGTTTCCTTTCTTAAAATCGTCTAGCTCTTCTAGTACAGTTATGGGAATAGCCACATCATTGTCTTCGAAACTATGGATTGAATTGTGATTGTAAAGGATAACAGAGGTATCGAGTACAAAAATTTTTTTCTGCTTAGCCATACTGTCCATTTTTATGTTTTAGTTTGAATATCTTGGATAAATATAACTATAAAAGCCGGTTTTTGCTCATAAAAAAAAGCCATTTTTCAACGGCTTTGATTGATAACTTTATTCGAAATTTTCGCCTAGCAAAAGCTCCAGCAGGCGAATAGCTGCATCAGAAATCACCGTGCCCGGTCCAAAAATTGCAACCGCGCCAGCATCGTAGAGGAATTGATAATCTTGAGCCGGTATTACACCGCCCACAATAACCAAAATATCTTCGCGTCCTTGCTTTTTAAGTTCTTCAATCACTTTGGGCACTAAGGTTTTGTGGCCGGCAGCCAGACTCGAAACACCCAGAATATGAACATCATTTTCGATGGCTTGACGAGCCGCTTCGGCCGGAGTTTGAAACAATGGACCAATGTCCACATCAAAACCAATATCGGCATAGCCGGTGGCAACTACTTTTGCGCCTCTATCGTGTCCGTCCTGCCCCATTTTTGCAATCATGATACGTGGCCGACGGCCTTCCTTTTCGGCAAATTTGTTGGCTAGATCTACAGCTTTTGAGTACATTTTATCATCCTTATTTTCAAATGAATATACGCCAGAAATCGACCGAATGGTGGCGCTATATCTACCAAATATTTTTTCAAGCGCATCGGAAATCTCGCCCAAACTAGCTCGTTTTTTTGCTGCATCTACCGCAAGTTCCAATAAGTTTCCACTTCCCGTTTTTGCTGCATTCGTAAGGGCTTTCAATGCATTTATTACCACATCATTGTCTCTTTCGGAGCGCAATTTAGCCAATCTTTTTATTTGAGCATCACGAACGGCTGTATTATCAACTTCGAGTGTTTCGATTGGATCTTGTTTGGAAAGTCTGAATTTGTTTACTCCAACAATAATTTCTTTTCCGGAATCAATACGGGCTTGTTTGCGAGCCGAGGCTTCTTCGATGCGCATTTTTGGAATTCCAGTTTCAATGGCTTTAGCCATTCCACCCAATTCTTCCACTTCTTGAATGAGTGTCCAAGCCTTTTCGGCAATTTCATTCGTTAATGATTCTACATAATAAGAACCTGCCCATGGATCGACCGTTTCGGTGATATGAGTTTCTTCTTGCAGATAAATTTGTGTATTTCGCGCAATACGGGCAGAAAAATCGGTTGGCAAAGCAATGGCTTCATCCAAAGCATTGGTATGCAACGATTGAGTGTGTCCCAATGCAGCGGCCATTGCTTCTATACAAGTACGGGTGATATTATTAAATGGATCTTGCAAAGTTAAACTCCAACCCGAAGTTTGAGAATGTGTGCGCAAAGCCATTGATTTTGGATTTTTCGGATTAAATTGCTTCACCAATTTTGCCCAAAGCATTCGGGCAGCACGCATTTTGGCAATTT
>DMBV01000056.1 GCA_003445975.1 Bacteroidales bacterium | reverse complement strand
CTATTTTGAATGATGCTAAAAGATATTTTGCTAACTTTGCAGGCTAAAAATTTGAATTACAATGATGATAAATATCACCTTGCCCGATGGTTCTCTTAAGCAAATTCAAAAAGGAAATACTGCTTATGATTTAGCATTGGAAATTAGTGAAGGATTGGCTCGCAATGTGTTGGCTGCCAAAATAAACGGAATTGTAGCAGATGCTTTTCTCCCTATAAATGAAGACGCTCAAGTGCAATTACTCACTTGGAATGATACAGAAGGCAAAGCAGCCATGTGGCATTCCTCCGCTCACTTGATGGCCGAGGCCATCGAACAATTGTTTCCGGGCGTTAAGTTTGGAATAGGACCAGATATCGAAAATGGTTTTTATTACGATATCGATTTCATGAATTATTCAATATCCGAAAATGATTTTGAAAAGATAGAAGCACGCATCTTGGAGCTCGCCAAAGAGAAACAAAGATTTACCAGAAAAGAAGTTAGCAAACAAGAAGCCTTGTCCTATTTTACCCAAAAAGGCGACGAATATAAAGTGGAATTAATCACTGATTTAGAGGATGGAACGATTACTTTCTACGAAACGGGCAGTTTTACCGATCTCTGTCGTGGCCCTCATCTTATGGATACTTCAATGATTAAGGCCGTTAAATTGTTGAATATTGCCGGTGCATATTGGCGAGGCGACGAAAAACGCAAGCAACTTACGCGCATCTACGGAATCACATTCCCAAAGAAAAAAGATTTAACAGACTATCTTGAACTGCTCGAAGAAGCCAAAAAACGCGATCATCGGAAATTGGGCAAAGAATTGGAGCTTTTTACTTTTTCTGATCGAGTTGGAAAAGGCTTGCCTTTATGGTTGCCCAAAGGAGCTATGCTTCGCGAACGATTGGAGAATTTTCTTAAAAAAGTTCAAAAACAATATGGTTATCAGCCCGTTATCACTCCTCATATTGGTCAAAAGGAACTTTACGTTACTTCTGGCCATTATGCCAAATATGGACAAGACAGTTTTCAGCCAATTCATACTCCGGCTGAAGGCGAAGAGTTTTTGTTGAAACCAATGAATTGTCCCCACCATTGCGAAATCTATCGTGCTGCACCTCATTCCTACAAAGAATTACCAATTCGCTATGCCGAATTTGGAACAGTTTATCGTTATGAGCAAAGCGGTGAATTGCATGGATTGACAAGAGTAAGAGGTTTTACTCAAGACGATGCGCATATTTTTTGTATGCCTTCACAAGTCAAAGAGGAGTTTAAAAAAGTGATGGACATCATCGATTTAATCTTCAAAGCCCTCGATTTTAAAGAAGTAATGGTGCAAATTTCTTTGCGCGATAAAATAAATCGTGAAAAATATATCGGATCGGAAGAAAATTGGGAAATGGCCGAAAATGCGATTCGGGAGGTGGCCGAAGAACGTGGAATACCAGCCGTGGTTGTCTATGGCGAAGCCGCATTCTATGGACCAAAAATGGACTTTATGGTAAAAGATGCCATTGGCAGAAAATGGCAATTGGGAACCATTCAGGTGGATTATAATCTTCCGGAACGATTTGATTTAGAGTATATCGGAGAAGATAACGAAAAACACCGTCCGGTGATGATTCATCGTGCTCCATTTGGCTCTATGGAAAGATTTGTAGCGGTGCTTATCGAACATTGTGGAGGAAATTTCCCACTTTGGCTCGCTCCCGAGCAGCTTATTATCTTGCCGATCAGCGAAAAATACCAAAAATATGCCGAAAAAGTTTTAAGTTTGCTGGAAAATGCCGACATTCGCGCCCAAATTGACCTGAGAAGTGAGAAAACGGGAAGGAAAATTCGCGATGCTGAAATGAAAAAAATTCCGTATATGCTTGTCGTTGGTGAGAAGGAAGAAGAAACAAATACCGTTTCTGTTCGAAAACACGGACAAGGCGATTTAGGAAGTATGAGCATCGAAGTATTTGCTGAGCAGATTAAAAAAGAAACTGAAAATATTTTTTAATAAAGTAAGAAAGAAAATAAATTAAACTAAAAGGAGACCAAAGTCATAGCAAAAAGTGTTCAATTCCAAGGTAGGCGACCATTTAAAAAGCCGGAAGCATTGCATAAAATCAATGAATATATTACTGCTCCGGTTGTACGTCTTGTGGGTGAAAATATAGAAGTAGGTATTTACAATCTGAGAGATGCGATTGATAAAGCGGAAGCTTTAGAGCTGGATTTGGTTGAGATTTCTCCAACTGCAAATCCACCTGTTTGTCGAATTATCGATTATCGCAAGTTTCTTTATGAATTAAAAAAGAAGCAAAAAGAAATAAAATCGAAAACAGCCAAAGTGGTGGTGAAAGAAATTCGATTGGGACCAAATACCGACGACCATGATTTTAATTTCAAATTGAAACATGCTGAAAAATTTCTGGAAGAAGGTGCAAAAGTAAAAGTGGATGTGTTTTTTCGTGGCCGATCGATTGTTTATAAAGATCAAGGCGAAATAATCTTGCTAAAATTTGCACAAGCTCTGGAAGAATTTGGAAAAGTGGAGCGTTTGCCTAAATTGGAAGGCAAAAGAATGATCATGATTGTTGCTCCAAAAAAGAAAAAATAACAGATAGAAATATCGATTATTTAATATTAATCATTTAATACTTTAAAGAATGCCAAAAGTAAAAACTAAATCCGGTGCTAAGAAAAGGTTCAGCCTTACCGGATCAGGTAAATTAAAAAGGAAGCATGCTTATAAAAGCCACATCCTGACCAAGAAATCAACAAAGCAAAAGCGTAATCTTACGCACATAGCTCTAGTTTCTAAGGTGGATGAGCCTAGTGTTCGGTTAATGCTTTCTATGTAGGTAAATTAAATTTTTTAACCTTTGCTTTAGCTTGAAGTCCGAAAGGCGCTAGAGCGAAAAAACAACAAAAAATGCCAAGATCAGTAAATGTAGTTGCGGCTAGAAATAGACGCAGAAAAGTGTTAAAGATGGCCAAAGGACAATTCGGCCGTCGTAAAAATGTTTGGACAGTAGCTAAAAATTCGATTGAAAAAGGATTGGTTTATGCTTACCGCGATCGGAAAGCAAAAAAAGCCAATTTCCGTCAATTATGGATTGCTCGTATCAATGCAGCTGCTCGCATTTATGGAATGTCCTACTCCGTATTTATGGGAAAAATTCATGCAAAAGGAATCGAGCTCAACCGAAAGGCGCTCGCTGATTTAGCTATGAACAACCCTGAAGCTTTTAAAGCGATTGTGAATGCTGTAAAATAGCCATTTCGCCTTATGAAAAAAGCTCGTCAAAATTTTGACGAGCTTTTTTATTTCTGCTAATTTAGCATGATTATTGTATGTTCCGTTTCAGAATCTGATGGCTGTTCATCCTTTTAATTTTGTTAATTCGTCCTTAAAACACCAACAATTTGAAACAAAAACTTGCTAGTTTGATATTGCTTTTTATCCTCATTACTCCTGTAATTTTTGCTTTTTTATGGTTTTCCTATCAGAAAAGTAAAATACAACATGAAGTGAAAGAACAACTGATAGCAGGGATTGACAAAAGCAAACTGCATCGATTTGAATTTGAATTGAATGAAGCAAAATCAAAAGTGAAGTGGAAAAACCCTCATGAGTTTGAATATCAAAATCAGATGTACGATATTGTATTTACAGAATCTCTAAATACGAAAATCGTGTATTGGTGCTGGAACGATCAAAAGGAAACAGAACTTCATAAGCAAATAAAGCTTTTAGTTGATCAAGCCATGGGCACCAATAGCCAGAACGAAAAACAACAAACACATTTGAATACCTTCTTCAAATCGCTCTACTGTCAACATCATATTCTCCCCAAATTTGATTCCCCTTTGGCAGGAAAATGGATTTTTTTTGAGACCAAAACATCCTTTTCAATATTTTCAATTGCGCCCCCTTTCCCGCCTCCAAAAGGCTGTTAGTCGTTCACTTATTTACAATCTGTATGATTTACAATGAATGTAAATCGTCAATTTATTTTTCTATATCAGCCCTAGTCAATATCTGTCGCAATGAAAAAAATGCTTTTAGTATATTTAATACTGATGCTGTCTGTTGTAGGATCAGCGCAAATAGTTACCATTAAAGATTATCAAACCGGAGAGCCATTGGAAATGGTTACTTTGATCAGTGAAAACCCATCTCTATTTGCTACAACAAATGCCAAAGGTCAAACAAATATCACCGCTTTTGAAGGCGTCGAAAAAATCGAAATCCGATCGCTTGGATACAAAACGCTTGTCTTGAGTTATGACGACTTACAGCTTTTGTTTTTTGAATTAAAATTGGAACAAACAATGGTTTTGAAAGAGGAAGTTGTAGTTTCTGCAACACGTTGGCGCGAATCGTCTTTTTCCATTCCTTCTAAAATAGTGACAATCTCCGCAAAAGACTTTGCAATTCAAAATCCCCAAACAAGTGCCGATTTATTGAGCCTTTCCGGAAAAATATTTATTCAGAAAAGTCAGCAAGGTGGCGGCAGCCCAATGATTAGAGGATTTGCTACAAGTCGCTTGCTTTATGCTGTGGATGGTGTTCGGATGAATACAGCCATATTTCGCTCCGGAAATATTCAAAATGTCATTTCACTCGATCCGTTTGCTTTGGAAAGTACAGAAGTGCTTTTTGGACCAAACTCTGTTATATACGGGAGTGATGCAATTGGCGGAGTAATGAGTTTCCAAACCCTTACGCCCCAATTATCCACCACAAATTCGCCTGCTACAAACGGACAAGTTTTTTCAAGATATTCTTCGGCCAACAACGAAAAAACTGCTCATTTCGATTTCAATATTGGATGGAAAAAATGGGCTATCTTAAGCAGTTTCAGTTCGTTTGATTTTGGCGATTTGAAAATGGGATCTTTCGGGCCGGACGAATATCTTCGCCCATTTTACGTTCAAAGGCAAGACAGCATTGATGTTGTTGTTGCAAATCAAAACCAGCAAGTTCAAAAACCTTCGGGCTATTCCCAAATGAATATAATGCAAAAGATACGTTTCAATCCAAACGAAAAATGGGACTTGCAATACGGATTTCATTATTCAGAAACTTCTTCTTATTCGCGCTACGACCGCCATGTTCGATATTCAAATGGATTGCCTCGTTATGGCGAATGGTCGTATGGACCTCAAATCTGGATGATGAATAACTTGAATGTTTTTTATACAGCAAAGAATGCCTTCTTTGATAAAGCAACACTTCGCCTTGCACAGCAATATTTTGAAGAAAGTAGAATAAGCCGCAATTTTAATGAGCCCGAAAGAGAACGTAGAACCGAAAAAGTAAATGCCTATTCGGCGAATCTGGATTTTATGAAGACGATCAGCCCAAAAAATACTTTGCTTTACGGAATCGAATATATATTGAATACAGTCGATTCGAAAGGAATTGATGAAAATATCAAAACCGGAATTAGCGAAATAGGACCTAGTCGTTATCCGCAATCCACTTGGCAATCCTATGCATTTTATATCGACAATCAAACCAAATTCTCAGACAAATGGCTGCTTCAATCGGGAATTCGATACAACCAATTTGTTTTGGATGCTCAATTCGATACGTCTTTTTATCCTTTTCCTTTCACAACGGCCTACATCAACAATGGCGCATTGACTGGTAGTCTTGGAGCAGTTTTTCGGCCTTCCGACGATTGGGTGATCAGTGCGAATCTTGCAACTGCTTTTCGGGCACCAAATGTGGATGATATGGGAAAAGTATTCGACTCTGAACCCGGCGCAGTTGTAGTTCCTAACCCAGATTTGAAAGCCGAATATGCCTACAATGTGGATGTTAGTGTTGCAAAATTGTTTGCCGATATTTTGAAAATTGATTTTACGGCTTATTACACCATTTTAGACAATGCGATGGTGCGTCGCGATTTTACCATAAACGGCATTGATAGCATTTTTTATGACGGAACATTGAGCAAAGTGCAAGCCATCCAAAACGCAGCCTTTGCCAAAGTGTATGGCTTTCAAGCCGGAATAGAACTGAAATTAGCGTCCGGCTTTAGTTTTTCATCCGATTTCAATTATCAAATTGGCGAAGAAGAACTCGACGATGGGACTACTAGCCCATCACGTCATGCGCCACCAGCGTATGGAATCTCTCGGCTTTCTTATCGGGTAAATAAACTCGATATTCAGCTTTATGCCGTTTATAGTGGTCAGAAAGATTTTGAAGAAATGCCTGATGAAGAAATAGGAAAAACAGAAATTTATGCCATCGACGAAAACGGAAATCCCTATTCTCCCAGATGGTACACCCTTAATTTTAAACTACTCTATCAAATCAGCAAGCAGTTTTCGATCAGTACGGGAATGGAAAATATAAGCGATCAGCGGTACCGAACCTATAGTTCAGGAATTAGCGCGCCCGGAAGAAATTTTATCCTTTCGGCTCGATTGACATTCTGATCAATTTTGCGGCTAACAATCAGCAAATCAAGGCTGATGTGTTAGTTTTGCACTTCGTATTTTTAGGTCTATAGCTGAATTCCAAACAGTCAAGGAAGCGGATGTTTTTATATTCTTTAACAATCTCAAACAAAACTTCCGAAGTCATTGTCGAAAGCAATCTTTATCTTTGTGTAAAAAATAAATCTATGGAAATATACAGTATTCCTACCGGTAACTTTAAACTCGATGGGGGAGCAATGTTTGGTGTTGTTCCAAAATCATTGTGGTCGAAAGTTTATCCTGCCGACGAAAATAACCTCTGTTCATGGGCTATGCGCTGTTTGTTAGTCGTAATGGACAATCGAAAAATATTAATCGACAACGGAATTGGTGATAAACAAGACGCGAAATTTCTTGGCAATTACCACCTTCATGGCGACGATTCTTTGGAAAAATCTCTTGCAAAATACGGCTTTGCTCCCGACGATATTACCGATATGGTGCTTACGCATTTGCATTTTGATCACACCGGCGGATCGATAAAGTGGAATGCGAATAAAACGGCTCTCATTCCGGCTTTTAAAAATGCTAAATATTGGGTAAGCAAAGCCCAGTGGGAATGGGCTACTCGTCCCAACAATCGCGAAAAAGCAAGCTTCCTGAAAGAAAATATCATGCCGATGCAGGAGAGTGGTCAGTTGAATATTCTAGAAAATGAAGGTGAAATTTATCCCGATTTTAATTTGAAAATAGTGAATGGACACACCAACGGCCAAATGATTCCTCATATCAAATACAAAGGAAAAACCATTGTTTATATGGGCGATTTGCTTCCTTCTACAGCCCACATCCCTTTGCCTTGGATTATGGCCTACGATACACGACCACTTTTAACTTTAGATGAAAAGAAATTGTTTTTTGAAGAAGCTGTCGCCAATAATTATACACTTTTTTTTGAACACGATCTCTATTCCGAATGCTGCAATCTTATCCAAACTGAAAAAGGAATTCGCCTGAACAAAGCCTTCTCACTCGAAGAGTGGAAAAGTTCTTTTTAATTATTGGAACGAATCTGTTTTTAAAAAAAGGAAACATAAACTTTGATTCCTTTAAAATTCGAATATTTTTATTCAAGATTCGATTTATTCTTATGCAAGCATAAGAAATTTTTTTATTTTTGGAACTTTGTTTTTAATAAAAACTAAACTCAATAAAAGTGTATCGCATAAAATCACAAATAGACATAAACTCGGAAAGTTTCCAAGCCAATCAAAAAGCTTTTCTTGAGCTTTTGAATACATTTCGCGAACGCACTCGATCCACCATCGATCGCGCTCAAGAATCGGCCGTATTGAAACACAAAGAGCGCGGAAAACTCCTTGCTCGCGAGCGTATCAATCTCTTGGTTGATCCGAATACTCCATTTATGGAATTTTCATCTTTGGCTGCTTACAATAAATATGAAAATCAATTTCCTTCGGCTGGGATTATCACTGGAATTGGTGTGATTCATGGGAAAGAAACACTCATTATCGCCAATGATGCTACCGTTAAAGGCGGAACATACATCAAAGAAACAATCCGGAAACATGTTCGTGCTCAGGAAATAGCCATGGAAAATCATTTGCCATGCGTATATATGGTCGATTCCGGAGGCGCTTTTCTTCCCGACCAAGCCAATGTTTTCCCCGACCGTTTCGATTTTGGACGATTCTTTTTCAATCAAGCACGCATGTCGGCAGAAGGCATTCCTCAAATTTCCATTGTAATGGGAAGTTGCACCGCCGGTGGAGCTTATGTTCCAGCTATGAGCGATGAAACAATTATTGTAAAAGAACAAGGAACTATTTTCATTGGCGGACCACCATTGGTAAAAGCGGCTACGGGCGAGGAAGTTACGGCCGAAGAACTTGGCGGAGCCGATGTGCATACAAGTATTTCTGGTGTGGCCGATCATTTTGCAGAAGACGACAGACACGCCATATCGATCTGTAGAAATATTTTTGAAACCCTTGAACATAAAGAAAAACAAAAACTCGACATCATCGAAGCGGAAGAACCTTTTTACGATCCAAAAGAATTGTACGGAATTGCTCCGGTCGACTTAAAAAAGGCGGTCGATTCTAGAGAGATTATAGCTCGAATGGTTGATGGAAGCCGATTTCAGGAATTTAAAGCACGCTATGCGCCCACTATTGTTACCGGTTTTGCTCACATTATGGGTTTTCCTATCGGAATTATAGCCAATAACGGGGTTCTTTTTTCCGAAACAGCACTCAAAGGTGCTCATTTTGTCGAATTGTGTACCAGCCGGAACATTCCCATTCTTTTCCTTCAAAATATCACCGGTTTTATTGTAGGGAAAGAATACGAACACAAAGGCATTGCACGCGATGGAGCTAAATTTGTTCATGCTGTTGCAAATGCAAATGTTCCAAAATTTACCGTGGTATTTGGCGGTTCTTTTGGTGCGGGAAATTATGCAATGGCGGGTCGTGCCTACGATCCCCGATTGCTTTTCATGTGGCCAAATGCTAAAATTTCAGTCATGGGTGGCGAACAGGCCGCCGATGTATTGATTCAAGTAAAAAAAGACCAACTCTATGCTCGTGGTGAAGAAATGAAACAAGACGACATCGATAATTTGAAAAAGTCTATCTTAGAAAAATACGAACACGAAGGCTCTGCTTATTATAGTACTGCACGCATCTGGGACGATGGAATTATAGACCCGGTGGACACGCGTAAAATCTTAGCCATGGGAATTGCCATGTCAATAAATAAAAAATGGGATAAAACAAAATTTGGAATTTTTAGAATGTAACGGATGGAAATTCGTAGCTAAATTAGAATTGAAAATTTTGGATTGAGATAGTGTTGAAAAGCTTAATTGAAAAAAGGATGAATAAATTTAAAACCGTTGAATTAGATATACAAAACGAAGTGGGTACTATTTGGCTGAATCGGCCAAATATTCACAATGCGTTTAACGAAGTGATGATTGCCGAACTGATCAAAATGTTTCAAGAAATCAAAACAATCGATGAGATTAGAATCGTGGTACTTCGGGGAAAGGGAAAATCGTTTTGTGCCGGAGCCGATTTAAATTGGATGCGAAATGTGGCAAAATACGCTTACAACGATAATTATGCCGAGAGCTTAAATCTTTCGAAATGTTTTTACGAAATATATACCTGTCCTAAACCAACTATTGCCTTGGTTCACGGCGCAGCAATTGGCGGAGCAAATGGTTTGTTGGCCGCCTGCGATTTTGCCTTTGCCGATGAAAACACTACTTTTTCGTTGAGTGAAGTAAAAATTGGCATCGTCCCTGCTTGCATTTCGCCCTA